>DATFSB010000239.1:0-6150 GCA_035262825.1 Gemmatimonadales bacterium
ATCCGGCATTCCGCCGCTCAAATTGCTGGACTACTTTCCCCGGCTGATGGAAATCGGCGACCGCGTGCTGTGGGGAACGGATTGGCCGAGTCCCGGTGTGAAAGACCTGCGCGGGAACATCGACCAGCTGCTGACCCTTCCTTTGAGCGACGCGCAACGCCGTGCCATTCTCGAAACCAACGCCCTGGCGCTGTTCCCGGCGCCGTAGCGACTGCCTCGCGGGAGATCCTTCTCACGTCCGGAGTACGCATGCGTTCGTTCTTCGTCGCCCCCGTTGCCGCCGCCCTGCTCGCGGCGGCCGCGCCGCCGCTCGTCGCCCAGGCGGGCCGCATCAGTTACGACACCTTCTCGCTGGCCAATGGCCTGCAGGTCATCGCATCGGAAGACCACTCGACTCCCGTCATAGCGGTCGACGTCTGGTACAACACCGGCTCCCGCAACGAACGGATCGGCCGGTCGGGGTTCGCCCATCTCTTCGAGCACATGATGTTTCAAGGTTCCGCCCATGTGAAGAAAACGGAGCATTTCCAGCTCGTGGAGCGGGCGGGCGGCGAAGAGAACGGCAGCACCCAGGAGGATCGTACCAACTACTACGACGTCGTGCCGTCCAACCGGCTCAACCTCGTGCTGTGGCTCGAGGCCGACCGCATGCGCTCACTCGCGATTACCCAGGAGAACTTCGAGAACCAGCGCGAAACGGTGAAAGAGGAGCGGCGGCTGCGGGTCGACAACCGGCCCTACAGCCGGGCGTTCGTCGACGGGTTGACCCTGCCCTACGACAGCACCGGCTGCTTCGCCTACGCCCATTCGACGATCGGCGACATGGCCGATTTGAACGCCGCCAAGCTGCCCGACGTGCAGGAGTTCTTCAACACCTATTACGCCCCCAACAATGCGCGGCTCGTCGTCGTGGGCGACTTCAATCCCGCCGAGCTGCGCCGTCTCATCAATCAGTACTACGCCGACATTCCGCGCCACGCCCCACCGCCGGCGGTGACGTGCGACTACAAGCTCAACCCCGGGTTGATCCGCCGCGAGTTCGCCGACTCGCACGCCAACCTGCCGGCCGTGGTGCGGCTCTATCGCATCCCGCCGCACGATGCGTCCGATACTCCGGCGCTCGAGCTGATGAACATCATTCTGGGCCAGGGAGAGAGCTCGCGGCTCAACGTGGCGATCGTGCGGCGCGCCAAGGCCGCGCTCGCGTCGGGTGCGGGAACGACGAACAGCCACCGCGGTCCGGGAACGATGTTCGCGTTCGGGATCGCCAACCAGGGCATCGCGGTCGACCACGTCGACAGCCTCATCGCCGCCCAGCTGGACACGCTGCGGGTGAACGGCGTCACCCCGGAGGAGCTGAGCAAGGCGAAGAATCAGCTGCGCGCCGGGTTCATCCAGAATCGCGAGTCTTCGCTCTCCAAAGCGGAAGAGCTGCAGCATTATGCGTTGTTCCACGACAGCCTCGCCGAAATCAACTCGGATCTGGACAAGTTCATGGCCGTGACGAACGACGATATCCGGCGAGTCGCCGGGAAGTACCTCGACTCCGCGAACGCCGTGGTCCTGATCATCAAGCCGGCGGGAGGTGGACAATGAGGACGGATCGACGGATGGGCGGATGGGCGATTGGGCGTGGGACCCTCGGATTGGCGCTGCTGTTATCCGTCTATCCGGCAATCCCCCTCTGCGCCCAGGACTCGTTCCCACCCAAAGCACCGCCCCCAGCTCCCCTCGCACCGGTGCGGTTTCCACCCTTCCAGCAGGTCACGCTGCCGAACGGTATGACGCTGATGCTGGTCGAGAATCACGAGCAACCCGTCATCTCGGTGAACCTCAGTTTCCCCGCCGGATCGATCTACGATCCCGCCGGAAAAGAAGGCACCGCCGAGCTGGTGGCGACGCTGCTGACCAAGGGGACACCGACGCGGACGGCGGATCAGCTGGCGGCCACAATCGAAGGCGTGGGCGGCAGCATCGGCGCGTCCTCGGGAGACGATTTCCTCACCGTGTCGGCGGGCGTGCTGAGCGATCACGCCGGCTTGACGTTCGATCTACTCGGGGACGTGGTGCGGCGCGCCACCTTCCCGACCGACGAGCTGGAGCTGGCGCGCACCCAGGCGCTGTCATCGCTGGCGCTGGCTCTTTCGCAGCCCAGCAACGTCGCGGATCGCTTCTTCCGGCGGGAGATCTACGGGCGTCACCCCTACGGCCGCAGTCCATCTGACACATCCTACAAGGCGATCACCCAGGCAGACGTGAAGTCGTTCGCAACTCGGCGGCTGCGCCCGGGCGGCGCGCTGCTCGTGATCGCGGGTGACGCCACGCTGGCGCAGGCGCGGGCGCTTGCCATGAAGGCGTTCGGCGGCTGGACAGGGACACCGGCGGTCGTCGTGGCCCCGGCTCCGCCGGCGCCCCGAACGGCGACCGGTATCCTGCTCGTGCACCGCCCCGCGTCGGTCCAGGCCAATATCGTGCTCGGCAATACCACGTTCGGCCCGACCGATCCGTCGTTTTATGCCGCGCGCCTGGCCACCCAGACGCTGGGCGGCGGCGCCGACGCGCGCCTCTTCCTGATTCTGCGGGAGCAGAAGAGCTGGACGTACGGTTCCTACGCAGAGCTCGACCGGCACCGAGGCATTGGCAGCTGGGGCGCTACGTTCGAGGGCCGCACCGAGGTCGCCGACAGTGCGCTGGCGGAGATGCTGCACCAGGTCGACCGCATCCGCACCCAGCTCATCCCCGACAGCGAATTCAACAACGTGAAGGGCCGCATCATCGGATCGTTCCCGTTGACGATCGAGACGCCCGATCAGGTGGCCTCGGCGGTGGCCAACGCGCGCCTGCTCGGACTGGGGAGCGACTACGTGCGCCTGTACCGCGAGCGCCTCGCCGCGGTCACCACCCTCCAGGCGCGTGCCGCGGCGGCCCGCACGTTCCGGCGCAACGGCCTCAGCATCATCGTCGTAGGTGACGGCGAGAAGCTGTACGATCGACTCAAGACGATCGCTCCGGTGCGCATGGTCGACGTTGAAGGCAAGGCACTCAGCGCCGCCGATCTGCATCCCAGGGCCGATGCGCCGAAGCTCGATCGCGCGCAGGTCGTCACGCACGCCGACAGCTTCGAGGTGCTGATTCAGGGTAACGCGATGGGCGGCATGACGGGATCGACGACCGCGACCGGCGACTCGGTCACCTACGTCGAGCGCACCAACATCGGCGGCGGCATGATGCAGCAGAACACGACGGTGCGATTCAACCCCGCCGATTTCACCGTGACCCGGGTCGATCAGACCGGGAGCACGCAGGGTCAGGCGACGGACATTCACCTGACCTACGCTGGCGGGCGCGTGACGGGTAAATCCACGACGCCGCAGCAGAACGGGCCGCCGCAGACGATTCAGATCGATACCGCGATCGCCGCGGGAACATACGACGATAACGCTCTGGCGGTCGTCTTCCCGGCGCTGCCGCTCGCTGCCGGGCAGTCGTTCAATCTCAGCGTCTTCGAGTCGGGCAAGGGACAGGTGAAAGTCATCCAGGTCAAGGTTTCCGATGGGGGCACCGTGATCGTGCCGGCCGGGAGCTTCGACTCGTTCAAGCTCGACGTCACTGGTGGCCAGGTGCCGACGACCTTTTACGTGAGCAAGGCGACGCCGCGCCGCATCGTGAAAATCGAGCTCGTCGGTGCGCCGTTCATCTTTCAGCTGGTGAAATAGCGCCGTGTACGCAAAGGAGACTGCGATGTCGCGCAGCTGGTGGGCGTTCGCCGCTTCCCTTCCGCTCGTCGTCGCGTGCGCCAGCGGGCAGGCCCGCCCGGCGGCGCAGGCCCAGGCACCGGCCCCGGCTGCAGCGCCAGAGTCGACGAGCGTCAACCGGGCGCAGTACCCGACGACGTATCACCGGCATACCAATGCGCCGGTGCTGATCCGCAACGCCACGATCATGACCGCCACCGGGCAGGTGATCTCGAACGGATCCATCCTGCTGCGCGACGGCCGCATCGTGGCGGTTGGGGCCGCAGTCACCGCTCCAGCCGATGCCACAGTTGTCGACGGCACGGGCAAGTTCGTCACCCCCGGGATCATCGACGACCACTCGCACCTCGGCGTGTATGCGGCGCCTGGGACCGACGCGGAGTCGGACGGCAACGAGGCGACGAACCCGGTGACCGCCGAAGTCTGGGCGGAGCACTCGTTCTGGCCGCAGGATCCGCAGATCCCGCTCGCGATCGCCGGGGGCGTCACGACGATCCAGGCGCTCCCGGGCTCGGCGAATCTGATCGGCGGCCGCAGCGCCACACTGAAGCTGATCCCCGCGCGCACCGTGCAGGAAATGAAGTTTCCGGGCGCACCGTACGGCCTCAAGATGGCCTGCGGCGAGAATCCCAAGCGGGTATACCGTAATCGCGGGCCGTCGACGCGCATGGGAAACATGGCGGGCTACCGCGCCGCCTTCATCCAGGCCGAGGGTTATCGCGAGAAGTGGGATAAGTGGAATCGGACCCACCAGGGCGACCCGCCGGCCCGCGATCTGAAGCTCGAGTCGCTCGCCGAAGTGCTGCGCGGCCACATCCTGGTGCACAACCACTGCTACCGCGCCGATGAAATGGCCCTGATGCTCGATCTGGGACACGAGTTCGGCTTCAAGATCCGCTCGTTCCATCACGCGGTGGAGTCGTACAAGATCGCCGACTTGCTGGCCCGCGAAGGGACAGCGGTGTCGATCTGGGCCGACTGGTGGGGCTTCAAGGAAGAAGCCATGGACGGCATTCAGCAGAACGGCGCCCTCAATCAGCAAGCCGGCGTGCGGGTGATCATCCACTCCGACAGCCCGAGCGGTACCCAGCGGCTGAACCAGGAAGCCGGGAAGGCGATGGACGCTGGACAACGGGCGGGGATCGCGATTACGGAGGACCAGGCGCTGCGCTGGATCACGATCAACCCCGCCTGGGCGCTGGGGATCGATTCCATCGTCGGAACGCTCGAGCCCGGAAAGATGGCCGACGTCGTCGTCTGGTCGGCCGATCCCTTCTCGGTCTACGCCAAGGCACTGCAGGTCTACAACGACGGCTGGCTGGTGTTCGATCGTAACGATCCGGCGCACCAGCCTCGCACCGACTTCGAGCTGGGCCAGGTCCCCACCACGGGAGAAGATCGATGATCGCGCTGATCCTCGCCCAGACGATCGCCATCACTGGCGGGACCGTCTACCCCGTGTCGGGGCCGAAGCTCGAGCATGCGACGGTGTTGATCCAGGGCGGCAAGATCGCGGCGGTAGGGACGAACGTCACGATTCCCACGGACGCGACGCGTATCGATGCGACCGGGAAATGGGTCACCCCCGGGTTGATCGACGGCGGCGGGCAGATGGGCCTCGTGGAGATCGGCGCCGTTCCCACGACGCGCGAGGGATCGCTCGCGGGCGATACGATCGCCGCGGCGTTCAACGTCGCCGAAGGGATGAACCCCGCGTCGCAGCTCATTCCCGTCACGCGCGTCGAAGGGATCACAACGACGCTGGCAACTCCCGCAGGGAACCTGGTGAGCGGCCAGGCGGTGCTGCTCGACCTGGCCGGGGCGACGATCGAGGAGATGACGGTCAAGTCGCCCGTGGCGATCGTGGCGGATCTGTCGGAGAACGGGAAGGACGACGCCGGCGGCACGCGCGCCGGCGTCGCCGAGCGACTGCGCGGTGTTTTCCGCGACGCCCTGGAGTACGAGCGGCGCAAGACCGACTTCAACCGCGCCCAGATGCAACCGCTCGGTGCGCGGGCGGCCGATCTGGAGGCGCTGCTGCCAATGCTGCACGGGCGACTGCCGTTGCTTGCGATCGCCAACCGGCGCAGCGACATCGAAACCGCGCTTCGTTTGGCCCGCGAATTCAAGCTGCGGCTGATTCTTGCCGGCGCCTAGGAAGCCTGGGAGATCGCCTCCGAAATCGCCGCGGCGGGAGTCCCTGTCGTCGTCCAGCCGCTGGACAACATTCCCTCCTACGACGCCCTCGGGGTGCGCTACGAGAACGCTGCCCTGCTCGCGAAAGCCGGCGTCAAGATCGTCCTGATGGAGACCGACACCCACAACTCTCGCAATCTGAAGCAGCAGGCGGGGAACGCGGTGTCCTACGGTCTGCCCTGGGACCAGGCGTTGCGCG
>DATFSB010000240.1:0-3149 GCA_035262825.1 Gemmatimonadales bacterium
AAGGCACGCGGCCGGCTCGTGGCGGAGTGCCGCTGTGCCATCCCCGCCGTCCAGGGCGACATCGACTACGAGGCTACGGCGACGATTCAGGACGGCGCGGGCGACATCGTGGCACGCGCCGTGGCTCGCTGGCGCCTCGGACCGGTGAAGCCGAAGTGACGTTGCTCGACACGCCGCTGACGCGGCAGCTCGGCATCGAGGTGCCGCTGATCTGCGGCGCCATGTTCCCCTGCTCCAATCCCGAGCTCGTCGCCGCGGTCTCGGACGCCGGCGGGATCGGGGTGATCCAGCCGCTCTCGCTCACCTATGTGCACGGGTACGATTTCCAAGCCGGCCTGGCGTTGATCCGCCGCCTTACCGCGAAGCCGGTCGGGATGAACGTGCTGATCGAGCAGAGCTCGCGGTACTACATGGACCGGATGCACCGCTTCGTCGACCAGGCGCTCGAGGGCGGGGTACGCTTCTTCGTCACCTCCCTCGGCAATCCGCGCTGGGTGGTCGAGCGCGTGCGCGATGCAGGCGGGATCGTGTATCACGACGCGACGGAGCGAAAGTGGGCCGAGAAAGGACTCGCGGGCGGCGTGCACGGCTTGATCGCCGTCAACAATCGCGCCGGGGGCCACGCCGGCGGGCGCACGGCGGAGCAGCTGCTCGAAGACCTGTCGGGATATGGCGTGCCGCTGGTGTGCGCCGGCGGCATCGGCGACGCGGCCGGGTTCGCGGCGACCTTACGCATGGGATACGCCGGCGTGCAGCTCGGCACCCGCTTCATCGCGACCGATGAGTGCCGCGCCGCGCCGGAGTACAAGCGGGCGATCGTGGATGCGGAAGAGACCGACATCGTCCTGACCGAGCGGGTGACGGGGGTGCCGCTGTCGGTGATCCGCACACCGTACGTGGACCGGGTGGGCACCCGGGCGGGCCCGTTGGCCCGCTGGATGCTGCGGCACCGCCGCACCAAGCACTTCATGCGGACGGTGTACGCGCTGCGCTCGGCGTGGGCGCTGAAACGGTCCCTGATGGACGGCGGCGGGTCCACCGACTACTGGCAAGCCGGGAAGAGCGTGGCCGGCATCGAGGCCATTCTCCCCGCCGGGCGGATCGTGCGCGACTTCGCGGCGGCCGCCCGAGGCTGATATCTTGGGCTCTACCCCTACACGCGTCGAGAGAGCGATGTCGACTCCGGTTTCGGTCGAACGGTTCGTGAAGACCCTGGAGCAGCTGAAAGCGGAAATGGACGCGGGCACGCTGAAGCACTCGGAGTACGATCAGCGTCTGGCCCGGGCGATCCAGGAGCTGCGCGAGCGCGGACTCGACGCCGACCGCTCCGGCATCAAGAGCACGATCGACGAGCTGCTGCAACGCGGCGTCATCACTCCCGGCGTCAAGCAACATCTCGAGAAGCGGCTCGGCCTGGCGTAACGGATCACCGGCCTGATGCGGGCCTACTGGCAGGACAGTCGCAAGCCGCGCTACAGCCTGCTCCTCGCTCTCCCGCTCTTCATCATCTATCAGGTGCTGGAGGCACTCACCACCCGGGCGGGCGGGGGCGGCGGGGTCCGCAACGGCGCCGACGTCATCCTCGAGTCGCTGTTCTACCGCCTCGCCGGACCGCGCGGCCCGATCATCCTCGCCGCGATCCTCGTCGGCGTCGGGCTGTGGCTCGTGATCCGCGACTACCGGCGCAACGGCCGCTCGCTCCACTTCCCGGTGCTGCTCGTGATGCTGGGAGAGGCCACCGTCCTGGCGCTCGGTTTCGGCATCATCGTCAGCACGATCACGTCGCAGCTGGTGCGGCCCACGGCGATGCTGCAGCAGAGCGTGGAGCAGATGCCCGCCGCCACGAAGGTGATGTTGGCGTTTGGCGCGGGGGTGTACGAGGAGCTGTTGTTCCGCGTCCTGCTCGTCGGCACGATCGCGTGGGCGGGCAAACGCCTGCTCGGGTTGCGGCCGCTCGTAGCGGGGATCTGGGCCGCGCTGATCGGGGCGCTCGTCTTCTCCGCGTTTCACTACGTCGGACCCTACGGCGACACCCTCACCGCCTACTCGTTCGTGTTTCGGACGATCGCCGGGCTCGCACTCAGCGCGCTTTTTCTGTTGCGCGGATTCGGCATCACGGCGTGGACGCACGCGCTGTATGATGCATTCCTCTTACTGCGGTGAGGCGTCATGGGCTGTGGGTCGACGGTCGTGGGTGAAGGCCGACTGAAACGCATCGTGCTGGCTCTCCTGATCGTCGTCGCCTGCAAGGCATCCAAGACCGCCGAGGAGCGGACGAGCGATCTGGAAACCTGCACCGCGCTCTCGACGGCTCCACTGGAAATCGCGCAGTGCCTGCGAGGTCGGGGTGGCTGGTCGGAGACGGCCGCGGATTCGGCGGCGAACCAGCGGGCGCGCGAGCTGGACAGCGTGCGGAGTCAGATCGGGGAGATCCGGGCCCGCGCGGACTCGCAGCACGCCGCCGAGATCCGCTCCTGCGATCAGCGTCTGGTGGACATGAAAAGCTGTCTCATCACGCGCTACGGGTGGGATGAAAACCAGGCGACGGCCATCGACGACTCGGCGTGGAACAGCCTGGCCACCGCGCATCAGACCCAGATCCGGAGCTGCTCCAACCGTCGCGGTGTAGGGACGGGAGCCTGCCTCCAGCTCTACTACAAGTGGTTGCCCCGGCGTGCGCTGGCGCTGGATGATTCGATTCGGCGGGCGAATATCAACTAGAAGACAAAGGCGCTGTCAGCTTTCAGCCATCAGCTAATGCCAAAACCATTCCGAGTGCTGTTCGTGTGCACCGGCAATTCCGCCCGCAGTCAGATGGCGGAAGCGATTCTGGCGTCGCGGGGGGCGGGGCGTTTCGCGGCGGAGAGCGCCGGCGCGCGCCCTGCGGGACGGGTGAGCCGCCGCGCCGTCGCGGCGCTGGCCGAGCTCGGGATCGACTGGACCGGCAAGACCCCGCGCAAGGTCGATGGGCTCGAGGAGCGCGACTGGGATCTCGTGGTCACGGTGTGCGATTCCGCGCGCCAGGCGTGCCCCGTCTTCCACGCCGCCCGCTCCGTGGCGCACTGGGACCTGCCGGATCCGATGGACGCGCTGGGCACCGACGAAGAGGTGCACGCCGCATTCCGCCGCTCGCGCGACACGATCGCCGA
>DATFSB010000241.1:0-3455 GCA_035262825.1 Gemmatimonadales bacterium
AAGGACGCGGTCAAGCTGTCCGCCGGGCTCGTCACCGGAAACTTCTTCGACATCATGGGACTCTCCCCCGTGCTCGGACGGCTGACGCGTCCTTCGGAAGACGGACCGGGCGTCCCGCCCGTCATGGTGTTGACCCACGAATACTGGATGCGGCGCTTCGGCGGCGACTCCGCCATCGTCGGTCGAATCGTGCGCACCGACGGCGGACCGGTGCAGGTCATCGGCGTCCTGCAGCCGGCGCCGTACTTCCCCGACCCGGTCGATGCATTCTTCAACATGGTCGTCAGCCCGCACCACCTGAGCGCCTTCATGGTGCAGGGCCGCACTCACCGCATGACCGAAATGATCGCCCGCCTGGCACCGGGAGCGAGTGTGCAGCAGGCGCGCACGGAGGTCCAGGGGACGTACGCGCGCATGCAGCACGACCATCCGGAGGCCTACGACCCGGGCTCGCACTACCGCGTCGCCGTGCTCCCCTTCAAGGACGCGATCGGCGAGCGGGCGCAGCTCACTCTCTGGCTGCTGATGGGCGCGGCGGCGTTCGTCATGATCATTGCGGCCGCCAACGTGGCGAACCTGACGCTGATGCGCGGCGTGCGCCGCGAGCCCGAGCTGGTGGCGCGCGCGGCGCTCGGCGCGGGCGTGGCCCGGCTGCGGCGGCTGCTGCTCGTCGAGAACCTCGTTCTCGCGGTGCTCGGCGCGGCGTTCGGCACGGGCCTCGCCATCTTCGGCGTGCGGTTGCTCACCGCCTTCGCCGCCCGCTACTCCCCGCGGGCCAACGAAATCGTGCTCGACGCGACGGTGCTCGGCTTCACGCTGGCGCTCTCCGTCGTACTCGCGTTGCTGCTGTCGCTCATCGCGTCGCTCCCGAAGGAAGGCCACCTCGCTGAAGCGATCGCCGCGAGTGGGCACCGCACCAGCGGACGTTTGAGCAAGCAGCGGTTGCAGCGCGGGCTCGTCGTCGCCCAGGTGGCGGTGTCGGTCGTGCTGCTCGCGGGCGCGGGACTCCTGACCCGCACCATGATCCGGCTCTCCGAGGTGGACACCGGCCTCAAGACGGAAGAGGTCCTCACGATCGATGTGCCGCTGCTCACCCCGGCGCAGATCCTGAGCAACCCGCAGGCCGATGTCGCGGCGAAGCAAAGCTATGACCGCATGCGCGCCGAGGTCCGGGCGCTCCCTGGGGTCACCGAAGCGGGCGTCGGGTCTCCGATGCCGTTGCAGAGCTCGGGGATCCGGTTCGACGTCAAAGCCGAGGGCCGCTCCCTCGCGCCCGGCGAAGCGATGCCCAACGCCGAGCTGCGCACGGCGAACCCTGAGTTCTTCCGCGCGGCCGGAATTCCGCTGCTTTCCGGGCGGGAATTCGCCGCCACCGATCTGGCCAATTCGGGGATGGTCGTGATCATCAATCAGACCCTCGCCGACCGGCTGTTTCCGGGAGCCGATCCCATCGGCCACCGCATCGCCTGGACGGGCGACGTGTTGCGCTTCACGCCGATCAGCGGCGACTGGCGCACCGTCGTCGGTGTCGTCGGCAACACCAAGGACGGCGGACTCGACGCCCTGCCCCGCTCGGTGGTGTTCATGCCGTTCACGCAGATGCTGGCGCTGGGTGGCGGGCTCGTGATCCGTACCGGCGGCGACGCGGCGGCGCTCATCGCCCCGGCGACGCGCATCGTGCGCAGCATCGCCCCGACGGTCCCGATCGAGCATGTGATGACCATCGCCCAGATCAAGGAAGAGAGCGTCGCCCCGCGTCGGCTCAACGCGGTACTGATCTCGTCGTTCGGCGTCCTGGCCCTGATCATCGCCGCGGTGGGGATCGCCGGCGTGCTGGCCTTCTCGGTGAGCGCGCGCACCAACGAGATCGGCATCCGCATGTCGCTCGGCGCCGATCGCGGCCGAGTGCAGCGCATGATCCTCGGAGAAGGCGGCGTGCTGCTGGCGTTCGGGCTTGTGCTCGGCCTCGCCGGTTCCTGGTTCGCCTCCGGTCTGATTCGCGGGCTGCTGTTCGGCGTCGCGCCGCACGACCCGGCGACGCTCGCCGCGGTGGCGGTCCTGATGGCGGCGATCGGGGTCGTCGCCTGCTGGATCCCGGCGCGCCGGGCCTCGCGCATCGATCCGGTGATTACGATGCGTGCGCTGTAGGGAGATGCGCCATGACGCGCGCGACCAACGCCCGCATCGCCGGTTTCACGTATCTCTTCTACATCGTCGCCGGCGTCACTTCGCTGGTGCTCGGCCGCGCAACCAAGGAGGGACTCGCCGCGCACGCGACGCAGGTGCGCATCACCATTCTGCTGTCGCTGGTCATCAGCGTGACGGCGCTTACGCTGGCCATATCCCTGTACGCGCTTACCCGGGATGTTGACCGCGATGTGGCCGTCCTGGCGTGTGCCTGTCGCATCGGCGAGGGGATGCTGGGTGCCGTCGCTCCCGTGACGACGCTCAGCCTGCTGTGGCTCGCCACTGCTGCGCCGGCGGACATCGGCGCCGGGGCCGCTACGCTGGGACCCTTCCTGCGGCAGGTGGGGCAATGGAACACCCTGATCTCCGCGACCCTCTTTTCCGTGGGGAGCACACTCTTTTCCTGGCTGTTCCTGCGGGGTCGGCTGATCCCTGTCCCGTTGGCATGGCTCGGCATCGTCAGTTCGGCGCTGCTCGTTGTGGGACTGCCGCTCCAGCTCGCCGGGTTCGCGTCGGGGCCGGTGACGCAGCTGATGTGGGTGCCGGTGGCCGTGTTCGAGCTGACGCTCGGGCCGTGGCTGCTGATCAAGGGTGTCCCAGATGCGGGGGCTCGATCACATGCGACACCCTGAAGGGTGACCTCGTGAATCACTGTGCTTCGCACAGTGCAGTTCGGGGCTCACGCTTCAGCGTGTCGCCCCGTTGACGTGTGAGCGATTGGTCAGAGCCTGTAATCAGCGGCGACCCTGACGCACCACCCCGCATCTGAGGAGCGACCTCAACCAGGATGCCCACGTGCCCCGCCGTGCCTCTCTGTTCAGCGTCTTCGTCCTCCTCGTTCCCGCATGCGCGACGGTGCAGCACGAGCAATCCCCTGTGGTGCCGGGCCTTGCACTCCACGTCAATCGAACTGCGCGACCGGATACGATCCTGTATCAGCGCTCGATCACGCGCGATGGGCAGGACAGCATTGCGGGAGCGCGAACCGTCGTGCTCCAGGTGGTGCGAGCGCCGGCGCGCACCGCCCTGCTCCAGGTCGAGCAGCGTTTCCCCGGCGGCGGGGGCGAGATCGTCGATACCGCGATCGCGGAGCTCTCGACGATGCGCGCGGTGGCCCACCGCTCCCATCAACCGTCGCGCATCATGCGATTCACGTTCGACGGGGGCGACGCCCACGGGACAGTGATCGCACTCCGCCCGAACGGGGATTCGGTGACGCCGGTGCAGCAGGCGCTGGGCGGGCCGATTTTCGACTCCAACGTGATCGA
>DATFSB010000242.1:0-16554 GCA_035262825.1 Gemmatimonadales bacterium
GCGCCAGGCGGTTGCCCGGGAGTACCGGCAGCGCTGGAATCTCGCATGGCTCGATCCCTTCGGGTTCAACAACACCTTCGCGATCGCCGTGCGCCAGGCCGACGCCGAGCGGCTGGGGCTGCATACCATCAGCGACCTCGCGCGCGTCGCCCCGCAATGGCACGCCGGGTTCGGGTACGAGTTCCTGAACCGCGCGGACGGCTTTCCCGGGCTGGCGGCGGCGTACGGTCTGCGCTTCGCCGCTCCGCCCACGGCGATGGACCTCGGGCTGACCTACCGCGCCCTGGCCGACGGGAAGATCGACGTGATCGCCGGCAATTCGACGGACGGGCAGCTCGCCGCGCTGCATCTCGTGGCGCTGGTGGACGATCGTCACTATTTCCCGCCCTACGAGGCGGCACCGGTGGCGCGCAACACACTGCTCGAGCGGCATCCCGAAGTGGGACGCGCGCTGCGCGAGCTGGGCGGCAAAATCGACGACGATGAGATGCGCCGCCTCAATGCCATGGCCGACATCGAGCACCAGGATCTGCATGCGATCGCCCATGACTGGCTGGCGCGGGCAGTGCCGTGAGCCCACGACTGCGCGTCGTTGCCGCGGCGGTGCTGTTTTCGACCGGCGGGGCCGCGATCAAACTGTGCGGCTTCGGTGCCTGGCAGCTGGCGGCGGGGCGGGCGCTGGTGGCGGCCTGCGCCATGCTGGTGCTCATTCCCGAAGCGCGTCGCGGGTGGAGCTGGCGCTCCGCCGTCGTGGGGGTGGCCTACGCCGGCGCCGGCCTGTTCTTCATTATGGCAAACAAGAACACGACTGCTGCCAGCGCCATTCTCATCCAGGCGACGCACCCATTGTTCATTCTCGCCCTCGCTCCAGTGCTGCTCTCGGAACCGGTCACGCGCCGTGATCTGGAGTTCATGGCGCTGCTGGCCCTCGGGATGGTGCTGCTCTTCTCGTCACCGGGACGGCAGTTCGCCACCGCGCCCAACCCGGCCCTGGGCAACCTGCTCGCCGCCGGCTGCGCGGTGAGCTGGGCGTTGACGCTCCTTGGGTATCGCTGGGTCGTTGCTCGGAGCACCGCGGGACAGGGCGCCGTTGCCGCCGCGGCGATTTCCGGTAACCTCATTGTCTGTCTCGTCGCCTTTCCCTTTGCGGTGCCGCTGGCGGCGGGCAGTCCTCGCGACTGGCTCGTGGTGGCATACCTCGGCGTGTTTCAGCTCGCGTTCGCTTATGTCTTCCTGTCGCGAGCCGTGGTCCACGTACGGGCCCTGGAGGTTGCGTTGATGGGACTCGTGGAACCGGTACTGTCCACGATCTGGGCCTGGCTCGTTCACGGGGAAACGCCGGGGGTCCGCGTGATCCTCGGAGGGCTCGTCATTCTGGCGGCGACCGGCTGGCACGCGCTGCGTGAGCCTGCGCGCACGCCGGCAGCGGTTCAGGTGCTGGAAGCATGACGAGCGCCCGCATCATCCGGACCTACCTCGTCGTCACGTTGCTCTTCAATCTGGCCGCCTCGCTGATCTGGGGCGTGGACACGTTGTTCAAGCTCCACGCCGGGCTCGACATCTTCCAGGTGATGCTCACGAACGCCGCCTTCACGCTCGGGATGGTCGTGTTCGAGATCCCGACAGGAGTCGTGGCGGACACCCTGGGCCGGCGCGTGTCGCTTCTTCTCTGCATCGCGACGTTGTTCGTGTCGACGCTCTTGTACGTGACGATCGCCTGGCAGGGCTGGGGATTCTGGCCGTTCGTCTTCACGTCGATCTTTCTTGGACTGGGCTACACCTTCTACACAGGCGCCGTCGACGCCTGGCTCGTGGATGCACTCAAAGCGTCGGGCTACACGGAGCCGTTGGAGCCGGTGTTCGCCAAAGGGCAAATGGTATTCGGCGCGGCGATGCTGGTGGGCACGCTGGGGGGCGGACTGCTGGGCCAGGTCAACCTTTCCGTCCCGTACATCGTGCGCGCGGCGACGTTCCTGCCGCTGTTCGCCCTGGCGTACGTGGGCATGTCCGAAATCGGCTTTACGCCGCGCGCGCTCGAGTGGCGGCGCGTGCCTGCCGAGCTGCGGCGCGTGTTCATCGAGGGCATGGACTACGGGCTCCACCACCGGGTCGTCCGGCCGGTGATGTTCGCCTCGCTCGTGAACATGAGCTTCATGATCTTCGGCTTCTACAGCTGGCAGCGGTACTTCCTCGATCTGCTGGGACGCGATCTGGTGTGGGTGTCGGGACTGATCGCCGCGCTGCTATCGCTCTCGATGATTCTCGGCAATGCGCTGGTGAAGCCGCTCAGCCGTCTACTCAAGACCCGGACCGGCATGCTGGCCGCGAGCGCCACAGCTCAGGCCGTGACGGTCGTGTTGTGTGGCGCGCTGGGTTTGTCCGCCACCGGCGGAACCATGCACGGCGTGCCGATACGGTTTTTGGGCGTGGTCGCGCTGTACCTGGTTTATGGCGTGGCCCTCGGCACGATGGGACCGGTGAAGCAGGGGTACCTGAATGCGCATATCCCGTCCGCCCAGCGCGCAACGATCATTTCGCTCGACGCGCTGTTCGCCGACGCTGGTGGCGTAGCGGGGCAAACGGGGTGGGGCTACCTCGCCAAGATGCGATCGATTGGGGAAGCATGGGTGGCATCCGGGGTTTCGCTCATTGTCGCGGTCCCGTTGTATCTGATTGCACGACGGAACGATAAGGATCTGGACAAGTTTTGAGGGCCGCGTGGTGCGGCCCGCGGTCTTGACTTTCTCGCTCGGCTAATGGATAGTCTGTCTATCCATAATAGATAGATCATCTATCCATGCCACGGCCCACCGGCGAGATCCTCCCCGGCACGCTCGAGATGCTCATCCTCCGGACCCTCACGGTGGACCGGATGCACGGCTACGCGATCGCGCAGCACATCGGTCGTACCTCGCAGGAAGCGCTCCGGGTGGAGAAAGGCTCGTTGTACCCCGCGCTGGAGCGCCTGCTGCGCAATGGCTGGGCGACCGCCAAATGGGGGAAGACGCCCACCGGCCGGAACGCGCGGTACTATACCATCACCGCGTCCGGCCGCCGGGTGCTCGGCGAAGAAATCTCGGCGTTTAACGAGATGTACGCCGCCATCGCCCGCGTATTGAAGACCAGTTGAGGCTCCCATGTCCTTCATCGATGCCTTCAGCCACCGCATCCGCAGCGTGTTCCGTGCCGGCGACGCCGCGCGCGAGCGGGACGCTGAATTCGCGTTCCACGAATCCCTCGCTGCTCGGGATCTCACGCCCGCCCACGGCGCCGGCGCGCGTGACGCAGCCCGCCGCGAGTTCGGCAATGCCACCTACTTGAAGGAGGAAGTCCGCTGGATGGGCGCCATGCGCTGGATCGACGCGTTGTCACAGGACCTGCGCTACGGGCTGCGCACGCTCGTGCGCACACCCCTGTTCTCAGTGGTCGCGTTGCTCTCGATCGGACTCGGCATCGGCGCGAATACGGCGGTGTTCGGGATGATTTACAAGGTGATGCTGGCGCGATTGCCGGTTCCGCATTCGCAAGAACTGGTGATGCTCAGCCTCCAGGACGTGCGGTTCGGCTCGTACTTCAGCTGGGAGCAGTACCAGGCGATCTCGCGAGCGGTGGGTCCCAACGTCACGGCGTTCGGGACGACGTCCGCCGATAGCGTCGAGATTGACGGCACGCGACTCACGATCGACGCGGTCGATCTCGTGGATGGAGGGTTCTACTCGGTGCTGGGCATCGCACCGGCGGCCGGCCGGCTGCTCACTATGGCAGACAACGAGCAGGGCGCGCCGGTACTGGTTACATCGTACGGCTTCGCGACCCGACACTTCGGATCGGCGCAGGCGGCGCTCGGCCGGACGATCCGCATCGGGACTACGCCGTTCTCGATCGTGGGGGTGACGCAACGGGAGTACGAGGGCCTGGTGCTGGTCCAGCCAGCGGAAGTCATCGTGCCGCAGCGCTCGGCACTCCTGTTTCAACCGGCGCAAGGAAGCCGAGACGTTCCGTTCTTCATTCTTGCCCGCACGCGTTCCGAAAACAGCCCGGAGGCGGCCGCCATCCTCGCGGCGTACCGTCAATGCTGTGAAGCAGGGGGCCTGTGGTCCCCCTCCAGCGGCGACCCGCGCGGCCACCGCGCGGTGCTCGTGAACATCGGCCACGGCATCTCCGCCGGCAAAGCCGACGTGCGCGGGTTCCTCTCGGGTGCCCTGTTCGCGCTCATGGGCGGCGTGGTGGTCCTGCTCCTCATCACGTGTACCAACGTCGGCAACCTGTTGCTCGCGCGTGCTATGACGCGCACGCGGGAGTTTGCGATTCGCCTGTCGCTGGGCGCCTCACGCGCGCGGATCATTCGACAACTGCTCGTCGAGAGCTCGTTGCTCGCATCGTTGGGCGCCATCGTGGGGATTGTGGCTGCCGTGTGGGGAACGGCGATCCTCGCACGAAACCTGCCGGACGGCATTGCGCCCATCAGCCGGCTCGTGGTGGTGCGTCCGGACACGAGCATATTGCTGTTCACCGTCGCTGTCGCCGGCGCGTGCGTCCTGCTCTTCGGTGCGTTCCCGGCGATCCAGGCCACGCGCCTGGATCTCACGGCGCAGCTGCACGGAACCGCAGCGAGCTCCTTGGCGCGCAAACGGCTCAACCGCTCGGTTGTCGCGCTGCAAGTGGCGCTAGCCCTCGTGCTGGCGTCGGCGTCAGGCCTGCTGGTCGTGACCCTCAGAAACCTCAAATCGGGCCTCGCGTCGCTCGATCCGGCTCGGCTGCTCGTCGTCGAGCTCGACATCCGCGGCACTCCGCACGCGAATGCCCACATGGAACCGTTGTACGATCAGCTGATGCCGCAATTCCGCCGCATTCCCGGCGTGCGGTCCGTGGTCGGCACGACCGTCGTCCCGGCGCTGTTCGGCGGCGGCGCGGCCAGCGTCGTCGACGTTCCCGGCTTCGAGTCTGCTCCCGATGACGAGATGCTGGTCGGCGAGACCCAGGTCATGCCAGGGTACTTCGGGGCGATGCAGATCGGCCTGCGCGGCCGGGATTTTTCGGTGCAGGACGCCCGCGGAGGTGAGCCGGTCGCGATCATCAGCCAGACCATGGCGACGCAGCTCTACGCTGGCCGTGATCCCATCGGCGAGCGGTTCCGGTGGCGCCGCAGCGACGGCCCGCCGACGTCGTTCTACCGCATCGTCGGCGTCGCCGAGGACGTGAAGTACTTCGACTTGCGTGCGGCGCCGCCGCGCATGGCGTATTTCCCGTGGGCGCAAGCGGCTGACCTCGATCAACTGCTCGGCGGTCGGCCCCTGTTCGCTATTCGGACCATCATCCCCGCTGCGCACGTCGTCAGCGCGGCCCGGGAAATCATCGACGCGGAGCTGCCGGGCGTCCGC
Organism: Gemmatimonadales bacterium; assembly: GCA_035262825.1. GTDB lineage: Bacteria > Gemmatimonadota > Gemmatimonadetes > Gemmatimonadales > GWC2-71-9 > DASTHG01. The sequence goes on from DATFSB010000242.1 coordinate 5,382, forward strand.
ATCCGACGCGATCAGTCGTTGTCGGCGGCAGCGGCCCTCGTTCTGGGACGGGAGCAGGCCCTGGCGACTCTCGCGCTGGTCTTCGGTGCCATCGCGATCGCGCTTGCCGCGATCGGCCTGTACGGCGTGGTGTCGTTCCACGTGTCGACACGCCGCCGCGAGATCGGCGTGCGGATCGCGCTGGGGGCGGACCGCGGCCGCGTGGTCCGACTAATCTTGCGACAGTCGTTCGTGGTGATCTTGGTCGGCGCGGTGCTCGGGGTTCCGCTGTCGCTGATTGCTGGCCGGGCTCTCGGCGCGCTGCTCTACGGCATCGCACCGTGGCATCCGTTGCCCGTGCTCGGGGCGTTGGTCGTCTTGCTCGCCGTGGGCACGCTGGCCGCGGTCGTGCCGTCGCGCAGCGCTGCGCGAGTAGACCCCCTTATCGCGATGCGGGCCGACTAGGTGCGGGCGAAGCGCCGAGCCCTTGCTGCCGCTCTATCCCGTTGCGAGAAGAAACGACAAGACGCTAGATAGTCTTGAGACGGACAGACAGCCACCAAGCGCCAGGTCGCTTGCCCACCGCTCGGCTTAGCCACTGTCTGTCCGTCTCCTGACCAGCAATAGTTACTGCCCCGTTCATTCGCGGTTACTGACCCGTCACAGTCGTCACCGAACCTTCCTCGCGTCCCTTCGCCGAACCGTGCCGGCCTCCTGGGATTCGTTCAACCCTTGTTGGGAGGTTCAGCATGTTTCGACACCGTTCTCGCACCGCTTTCATCGGTGCGCTCGGCGCTCTGGCGCTCGCCTCCTGCCAGCGTGACACGCCGACTCAGCCGCACCCTATTGTCGCCGACCGTAGTATCGATCCGCAAGAAGACGCCGGTCTCCGCCGCATCCAGCATGTCGTAGTCATCTATCTCGAAAATCACAGCTTCGACAACCTGTACGGCGAATTCCCGGGCGCCAACGGCCTCGCGAACGCCAGCGCGACGAGCACGCAGGTCGACGAGCTGGGGAATCCCTTCGCGACGCTGCCCCAAAAGGCGGGATCCCCGTTTCCGACCACCCTGGCGAACGCGCCCTTCGACATCGAGCAGTACGTCCCCGCCGATATGAAGATCCCCGACCTGGTCCACCGCTATTACCAGGAGCAGCAGCAGATCGACGGCGGCAAGATGGACAAGTTCGCGCTGGTGAGCGACGCGAAAGGTGAGGTCATGGGCTTCTATCACACCGCGGCGCTTCCCCTCGCCGACGTGGCGTCGCAGTACACGCTGTGCGACAACTTCTTTCACGCAGCCTTCGGCGGGTCGTTCCTGAATCACTTCTGGCTCATCGCGGCGCGCACGCCCGTCTTCCCGGATGCCCCGGCGACGGTCATCGCGCAGCTCGATGCCGGCGGCAATCTCGTGAAAGACGGCTTCGTGACGCCCGATGGGTACGCCGTGAACACGGCGTTCAGCGTCAATCATCCGCACCCGGCGACCGTCCCGGCGGCGAATCTCGTTCCCAATCAGACGTTCGCCACGATCGGCGACCGCCTTTCCGACAAGCACGTCAGCTGGGCCTGGTACTCGGGCGGGTGGGACGACGCACTGGCGGGGAATCCCGCGCCCCTGTTCCAGTTCCACCACCAGCCATTCGTCTATTTCCAGAACTACGCGGACGGCACGGCGGCGAAGTCGGAGCACCTGCGCGACGAGACGGAGTTCTTCGCCGCCGCTGCGGCAGGGACGCTCCCCAGCGTGTCCTTCGTCAAACCGCTCGGGCCGGACAACGAGCACCCGGGCTACGCCGATCTGCTCACCGGCGAGCAGCATGTGCTCGATCTGATCAACGCGGTGCAGAACGGGCCCGACTGGAAGTACACCGCCATCATCATCACCTACGACGAGCACGGCGGCTTCTGGGACCACGTCGCGCCACCGGTGGTGGACCGGTGGGGTCCTGGTATCAGAGTGCCGACGCTCGTGATCTCGCCCCTCGCACGGCACCACTTCGTCGACCACAACCTGTACGACACGACGTCGATCCTGGCGCTGATCGAGCACAGGTGGGGACTGCAGCCGTTGACGGATCGAGACGCGAACGCGAATGACATGGCTGCTGCATTCGATTTCACTGAGTGATCAGACAGGTCCGTAGCCGGACAGATGTCACTAAGAGGCTAAGACGCCTAGCGGTTTGCAGTCCTCAGGCACTCAGGACTACAAACCGCTAGGCGCCTTAGCTATTGAGTTCCTGTCTGAGCGTCTATTTACTGAACTTTGGAAGCTCCGATCTGTGCCGCTTTAGAAACTCCTCGTATAAGTGACTGTCGGTGTAGTCTCTCAACTCACAAATCTTGTCGTCTCTGAATTTGATCACGACACAGGTTCGCTGATCCATCACATCGTTCGGTGAACTCTTCAGCCAACTCTTCTCCCTGATCTCGACGATGACCCGGTCATCGGCCTCGTACCACACCCGCCACACGTCCTCGTACCCCCAGTCCGCCGCTCCCAGCCCTGGCTCGCGATTCCACAGCGCATCGAGGACCGCCTCACGTCCGCGCCATTCGCCACCGATGCGCGGCGTGCCGGCGACCCAGTACAGGACGTCGTCGGTGAAGCGGGCGCCGACGCCGGCGCGGTCCCCCGCGAACAGCGCCCTCTCGTACGCTTTCGCGATCTCCATCCGTTGGCTCATACCTCCACCTCTTCCTCTTCCGGCATCGGAATCGTGTTGGCCTTGCGCCCGGCGCGCTCCATGGGCTTGTCCAGCTCTTTCTTGTGCTCGTCGAGGATCCTCCAGAACTCCACCGCGCGGTCCGCCAGCTCGCGCGACGCCTCGGCCAGCGCGTCACTCATCTTCACCTGGCGCACGTTGTTCTCCATGTCCTCGGCGTCCCATCCGCGGGAATGGGCGATGAACGGGAACGGCGGGAACATGAAGCCGAGCTCGGACCAGAAGGTGAACATCGAGCCGGCGACGCCCTGGATGTTGTCCTGCCCGCCCGTAATGATGAACGCCGCCACTTTGTTCCTGATCAGCACCTTGTTCTTGATCGTGACCTGGTTCTGCACGCAGTTCAGCCGCTCGGCCATCTTGTAATAGAGCGACGACGCGTTGCCCCAGCGGATCGGCGTGGAGATCAGGACGACGTCGCCCCAGTTCACGAGCCCCTCGTACACCGCCGTCAGCTGATCCTCGGGATCCCGCTCGGTGATGGCGCAGGGCCAGGTGCAGGCGTGCGACGCCTTGGAGTAGTTCCCTTCGCAGGGGCGGAACTTCAGATCGCGCAGCCGGATCGTCTGCGTGTCGGCGTGCAGCGTCTCTTTCGCATAGCGCATCGCGTGCTCGAGCAACGCATCCGAGGTGGAAAAGCGCGGATTGGTGTCGTCCATCGCCGTCGTCGAGATACCGAGCACCCGGGGCGGCGCTCCCGCCGGCTTCGCCGCCGGGTGGAGCAGGGGGTGCGGCTCATGTTTGGCGAGGGCGCGGGGAGTGACCGGCGGCGTCTGCACGTACAGGCCGTCGGCCCGCTCTTCCACGGCGTACACCGCCGCGGCGTCGCCTTCGAATCCCGGAGGCCCTTTTCCCGTGATGACGCTGTACTCCCAGGCATGCCAGGGACACATCACGTACTCGCCGTGGAGCCGCCCCTGGCTGAGCGGACCGCCCTGGTGATTGCAGGTGTTGGAAATGGCCCGGAACTGTCCGTCGTAGACGAAGATCGCGATGCTGTGACGGTCGAGCTTCACGGTGAACGGCACGCGGGCGGACAGCTCGTCCCTCGTGCCGAGTCGATGCCACATGCTCATGGGAGCTCCGCGCTGGTGAGGGCTCGGGTAACGTAGCGCGACTAGATTATCCCGCCATGCCTTCCGCTCGACCCCGTCTGGCGATCATCTGGCTCACCATTTTCATCGATCTCGTCGGGTTCGGGATCGTGATCCCCATCCTGCCGTTCTATTCGGCGCACTTTGGTGCGCACGGCATCGGGTATGGCGCGCTGATCGGTGCCTTTTCCTTGATGCAGTTTTTCTCCACCGCGCTGCTCGGCCGGTTGTCGGACCGTATCGGCCGCCGCCCCATCCTCCTCGGCACGATGGTGCTGAACGCGGCAGGATATCTGCTGTTCGCGTTCGCTCCTTCGTTCCTCGTACTGCTGATCGCGCGACTCATCGCCGGGTTCGCGGGCGGCAACATCTCCGCCGCCCAGGCGTACGTCGCCGATATCACCGTCGCGGAGGAGCGCTCCAAAGGGATGGGCCTGATCGGAATGGCATTCGGGCTGGGGTTCATCTTCGGTCCCGCCATCGGGAGCATGGCGTCGCGGCTGGGCGGCCACGCCGCCCCGGGCCTCGTTGCCGCGGGGCTCTCGATCGTGAACCTCCTGTCCGCGTATTTCATCCTGCCCGAGTCGCTGCGCGCGGAGCACCGCGCGGTCCGCGAGCTGTGGCCGTTTCGACATATGGCGGTGGCGCTGGTCCACCCGGAGCTGCGCCCGCTGATGCTGGTGTGGGCAATCACTCCGTTCGCGTTCGCGGCCTACACGGTGGCGCTACCGTTGTGGGCGACGGCGACGCTGCACTGGCAAGAGCCGGACCTGGGGATCTTCTTCACGGTCGTCGGGCTTGTAGCGGCCATCGTTCAGGGCGGCGTGTTTCGCCTGCTCACGCGTGTCATCACGGACCGCAAACTCCTGATCACGGGGATGCTCGGAATGGCGTGGGCAATCGCCGTCGTGCCGTTTCTGGCCCACAGCGCAACGCTCTATGCGTGGACGGTGGTGCTCGCGTTCTCCAACAGCATCATGGCACCCGCGGCCACCGGCCTCGTCTCTACCTTCGCCGGCGCGAACGAACAGGGGACGGTACTCGGTGTGGCACAGTCGCTTGGCGCTTTGGGACGATTCATGGGGCCATTCGTGATCGGGGTGGTGTATGATCGGGCGTCGGCAATGGCGGCGTTTCTGGTGGCGGGAGGAGTGATGCTGATTGGGTGGGTGGCGTCGCTTGGAGTCCCGAAGACGAAAAAGCGGGAACAAGCACTACTCGACGCAGCAGACGCGCCGGGGAGAACAGGTTGAGAAAACAGGTATGCTTGTCCCATATCCTGTTCACCCCGGTGCGCCTGTGCTTCCGGCATTGAAGGTCCTGCTTTCAGATATCTAGCCGTTCAGTTATCTAGCCGTCTGGATCCTGTGCGTCATATTTGCAACTGTCGCCAACTTCGAGGGACTCATGTCTATCCGTTCCGCTTCACCATTGTTTGCATTGGCTGCCTTTGCCGCCGTCCTCTCTGCCCAGAATCCCCCAGCCCCACCCAAGCCCGGTCCAGAACAGCAGAAACTGGCGTTCTTCGCCGGACGCTGGACGTCCGAGGGTGAGATGAAGCCCGGGCCGATGGGCCCCGGTGGGAAAGTGTCCGGCACCGACGTGTGCGAGTGGTTCCAGGGCGGCTTTCACCTCGTGTGCCGCAGCGAAGGGACGTCGCCCATGGGGGCGATGAAGAGTCTCGGCATCCTGGGCTACGACACCGATCGCAAGCGCTACACCTATTACGGCGTCGACAACTCCGGGATGGGCGCCACCGATATGGCGTACGGCCAGGTGTCCGGCGACACCTGGACCTGGGAGATGGAGACGACGATGGGTGGGCAACCCGTCAAGCAACGCTACGTCGCCAAGCAGGTGTCGCCCGATTCGTACACGTTCGAATTCTCGATGGCGCAGGGGAGCGGGCCCTGGGCCGTCATGATGACGGGGACCGAGACAAGAGCCAAGTAGAAGCCAAAGAGAAGGCGGGTTCAAGCACGACTGGACGCACAGACGCATCGTGGAGAACAGCTCTGGGAGAATAGGACTACCTGTTCTCTACACTCTGTTCACCCCGATGCGTCTGTTGCGTCTAGTCGTGTCGTTCCCCTCGCTGTCGCCTAGCCGTCTGACCCCTCCAGGCTCATATTCACCTCCCCCTCGGCAGGAGTGTGGCGCTCATGCGCATCTACAAGACAGGCGAGATCCGCAACGTGGCCGTCGTGGGCCACGGCGCGAGCGGGAAGACGTCCCTCGTCGATGCCCTCGCGTTCGTGGCCGGCACCAGTAAGCGACATGGGTCCGTGAAAGACGGGACCGCCCTCACCGATTACACCGCAGACGAAATCGAGCGCAAATACTCCATCAACCTGGCTCTGGCCGTCGCCGAGTGGATGGACGCGAAGCTCAACCTGATCGATACGCCGGGATACCTCGACTTCACGGGCGACGCGCTGGCGGGGGTTTCGGCCGCAGACGGCGCAGTGGTCGTCGTCTCGGCGACTTCGGGCGTCGAGGTTGGCACCGAGAAAGTGTGGGACTACTGCGAGCACGCCCGAGTGCCGCGCATGTTCTTCGTCTCGCTGATGGACAAGGAGCACGCCGACTTCGAGAAGGTGTTCGCGTCGATCAAGGACCGGTTGACGACCAAGGTGATTCCGGTCGAGATCCCCGTCGGGGAAGGGGCGGAGTTCCACGGCATCATCAACCTGTTTTCCAAAAAGTGCCATCTCTACAAGAAGGGCACCAAGTCGGGTGAGTACGAAGAAGTCGACGTCCCGCCCGAGTACCGGGACCGGTTCACCAAGTACTCGCAGGAGCTGATCGAGAGCATCGCCGCGACGGACGACGCGCTGCTGGAGCGCTACCTCGGCGGTGAGGAGATCGGCCGCGACGAGGCGATCCGCGCGATGAAGGCGGGCATGGCCAAAGGGGAGCTGTACCCGCTGTTCTGCGGCGCCGCGGAGCAGACGTTCGGGACGCGGGCGCTGCTGTCGAAAATGGTCGAGCTGTTCCCGTCGCCCGTAGAGCGGCCGCCCGTGACCGCGGAGACGTGGGGCAAAGTCGAGCAGATTACCCTGCAACCGGACGACGCGGGTCCCTTCGTGGCGCAGGTGTTCAAGACGATCTCCGAGCCGCACGTGGGCGACGTGACGTTCTTCCGGATCCATTCCGGCTCCGTCAAAAACGGCCAGGACGTCTTCAACGCCCCGCGCCAGGCGACCGAGAAGCTCAACCATCTCTGCGTGGCGGTCGGCAAGGAGCGCACGGAGATCAGCGAGCTGCACGCGGGCGATATCGGCGTCGTGGCGAAGCTGCGCGACACGCATACCAACGACACGCTCTCGACGCAGGCGCGTCCTATCGTGCTGGCGAAGATCCCGTTCCCGGAGCCCGTGATCACCGTCTCCGTGGAGGTGAAGCAGCGCGGGGAGGAAGACAAGCTGTCGACCGGCCTGCACAAGCTGCACGAGGAAGACCCGACGTTCCACCACGAGTACAACGCCGAGCTGGGCCAGACGCTGATCCGCGGCCTGGGCGAGCGGCACCTCGAGATCGTGGTGGGGCGCCTGGCGCGCAAGTTCGGCGTGCACGCCGTCATCGGGAAGCCGAAGATCGCCTATCGCGAGACGCTGCGGGGTAAGGGCGAAGGACAGGGGAAGCACAAGAAGCAGACCGGCGGCCGCGGGCAGTACGGCGACTGCTGGATCCGCATTGCACCGCTGCCCCGCGGTTCAGGGTTCGTGTTCGACGATCAGATCGTCGGTGGCGTGATTCCGCGTCAATACATCCCGGCGGTGGAGAAGGGGATCGTCGAGGCGAAAGAGCGGGGCCCCGTGGCGGGCTATCCCGTCGTGGACTTCAAGGTGGAGCTGTTCGACGGCTCCTACCATGACGTCGATTCCAACGAGATGTCGTTCAAGATGGCCGGCATCCTCGCGTTCCGGAACGTGAGCCCAAGCTGCAGGCCGGTGCTGCTCGAGCCGATCATGGAAGTCCAGGTCTGGACGCCCGACGAGTACCAGGGAGCCGTGATGGGCGACCTCTCCTCACGGCGCGGCCAGATCCTCGGCACCGAGCCCGACGGCAAGCTGGTCAAGGTGAAGGCGCATGTGCCGGAGGCGGATCTCGACCGCTATGCCACGTCGCTGCATTCGATCACGCACGGCCGCGGCACCTACCGGCAGAAGTTCCACACCTACGAGCAGGTCCCGCCCGACGTCGCCTCGCGCGTGGTGGATGCTCGCAAGAAGGAGCACGAGGAAGCGAAGGAATAGCCCAGAGCATGGCTGACCTGCTGGATCGACTGCGCACAACGCTGGCCGACCGCTACGCGTTCGATCGGGAGGTCGGCCGCGGCGGCATGGCCACCGTGTATCGCGCGCAGGACAAGAAGCACGACCGGCCAGTCGCGATCAAAGTGCTGCACCCCTACCTCGCGGTGAACCTCGGCCCCGAGCGCTTCCTGCGCGAGATCCAGATCGCGGCACAGCTGCAGCATCCCCACATCGTGCCGTTGTACGACTCGGGACAGGCAGGCGATCTGCTCTACTACGTGATGCCGTACGTCGAAGGAGAATCGCTGCGGCAGCGGCTGGAGCGGGAGCAGCGCCTGCCGGTGGACGACGCGCTGTATCTGGGGCGGGCGGTCGCGGCGGCGCTCGACTACGCACATCGCCACGGGGTCGTACACCGCGACATCAAGCCCGAGAACGTCATGCTGCATGAGGGCGAAGCGGTCGTGACGGACTTCGGCATCGCGAAGGCGGTGACCGCCGCGGCTGCCAGCACGCTGACGCAGACCGGTGCCACGGTAGGCACCCCCGCCTACATGAGCCCCGAGCAGGCGGCGGGCGCGGCGGAGCTCGACGGGCGCAGCGACGTCTACAGCCTGGGGTGCGTGGTCTACGAGATGCTCTCAGGGCGGACGCCGTTCACGGGCCCGACGGCCCAGGCGATCATCGCGCAGTGCTTCACCGAGCCGCCGCCGCTGCTACGCGGCTCGCGTGGCGATCTCCCCGAGTGGCTCGAGCCGGTGGTAATGAAGGCGCTCGCGAAAGACGCCGGCGCCCGCTTTCCGACCGCAGCTCAGTTCTCGCAGGCACTGAAGGCGCCGGGCTCGAGCACCCCGCCCGGGATGACCACCTCGAGTGTGGCCACAGCCAGCACGAAGTCGATCGCCGTCTTGCCGTTCGTGAACATGAGCGCCGACCCCGAGAACGAGTACTTCACCGACGGCGTCGCCGAAGAGATTATCAACGCCCTCACCAAGATCCAGGCGCTGCGCGTCGCCTCCCGCACGTCGTCGTTCGCGTTCAAAGGAAAGAACCAGGACATCCGCAAGGTCGGCGAGCAGCTGAACGTCACCACGGTGCTCGAGGGCAGCGTGCGCAAGGCGGGCTCGAAGCTACGGGTCACCGCGCAGCTCGTGAACGTCGCCGATGGCTACCATCTCTGGTCGGAGCGCTACGACCGCGAGCTGCAGGACGTGTTCGCCATCCAGGACGAAATCGCCGGCAACATCGTGCGCGCACTGCGTGTGGTGCTGTCCGACGCCGAGAAGCGGGCGATCGAGAAGGCGCCCACCGCCAACGTCCAGGCGTACGACTACTACCTGCGCGGCCGCCAGTTCTTCCACCAGTTCCGCCGCACGGGCATGCAGTTCGCGCGGCGCATGTTCGAGCGAGCCATCGAAATCGATCCGGGGTATGCCATCGCCTACGCCGGCGTCGCCGACTGCTGCTCGTTCCTCTATATGTACTGGGATGGCAGCAAGGCGAATCTCGAGGGAGCGGAGAGCGCCAGTCGCAAAGCGTTGCAGCTCGATCCCGAGCTGGCCGAGTCACACGCCTCACGGGGCTTCGCCGTGTCGCTCAGCAAGCAGTACGACGAGGCGCGCCGCGAGTTCGAGACGGCGATCCGTCTCAATCCCAAACTGTACGAAGCGCACTATTTCTACGCGCGCGCTTGTTTTCAGGAAGGGAAACTGGAAGAGGCAGTGCGGCACTATCAGGACGCGTCCCGGGTGCGGCCCGAGGACTATCAGGCACTGGTGTTGATGGCCGCCCCCCTCAAGGCGTTGAATCGTGAAGAGGAGATGCGCGAGGCCATGCGACACGGCCTCGAGGTGGCCGAGAAACACCTCGAGCTCAACCCCGATGACGCCCGGGCGCTGTATCTCGGTGCCGGCGCTTTGGTCCAGCTGGGCGACCAGGAGCGTGGGCTCGATTGGACGCGGCGGGCATACGCGATCGATTCTGAAGATTCGGGAGTGTTGTACAACGTCGCCTGCGCCTACTCGAATATGGGGCGAATCGACGACGCCATTGCCTGTCTCGAGAAGTCGGTTCAGAATGGGTTCGGGCATCGCGAGTGGTTCGAGAACGATTCCGATCTCGACCCGTTGCGTGGAGATGAGAGATTTCAGGCACTCATGAAGCAGCTGTGAAGCACGTGACCAAAGGAGCGATCATGGTTGATTGCAAGCGCATTCTGGTCGCTGCCGCCGTCATGGCGGCGTCCTGCAAGAAGGCGGAGCAGAAGCCTCCGGCGGCCCCGCCGCCTCCTGAGGCGCACAAAGTCGCCCAGATCGATTCGCTGCAAACGCCCGAGTCGTTTTTCTGGGACGCGGGGCTGGACGTGTACTTCATCTCCAACATCAACGGCAACCCGGGCGTGAAGGACAACAACGGGTTCATCAGCCTCGTCGTCCCCGACAGCGGCACCCGCGCGCTCAAGTTCATCGAGGGCGGGAAGAACGGCGTGACGCTCAACGCGCCGAAGGGGCTCGCCGTGAAGGGCGATACGCTGTGGGTGACCGACATCGATGTGGCCCGTGCCTTCAACGCCCGGACCGGACGCCCGATTACGACGGTCGACCTGCGCGCCGCCGGGGCGGTGTTCCTCAATGATCCGGCGATCGGCCCCGACGGAGCGCTCTACATCACCGACACCGGCATCAAGTTCGACAGCACCGGAAACGTCACTCACCCCGGCCCCGATCGCATCTTCCGGATCGCCCGCGGCCGGGTGTCGGTCGCGGCACAGGGCGACACGCTGCAACGGCCCAACGGCATCACGTGGGACGTCTCGGGCAACCGCTTCATCGTCGTCGCCTTCGGAGGCCCGTCGATTTTCGAGTGGAAGCTGGGCGATAAGAACCCGACCGTCATCTCCCGCGGGCCGGGCGGGTTCGACGGCGTCGAAGTCGGGCGCGGCAAGATTCTCGTGTCGAGCTGGACCGACTCGACCGTGTCGGCCTACCAGAGCGGCAACGAGGCGAAAGTGATCTCCGGTGTGCCGAGCCCGGCGGATATCGGGTACGACGCGAAGCGCAACCGCGTGTTGATACCGGTGATGACGCAGAATCACGGGGAAGTCTGGCAGCT
>DATFSB010000243.1:0-8190 GCA_035262825.1 Gemmatimonadales bacterium
CTATCGCCGCGCAGCAGCCGGTCGAGGTAGCGGGTCGCTACGTCGGGCGCCTGAGCGGCGCAGGGCGCGGCGCTCAGCAGCAGGAGCAGTACGGCTCGCAGGCTCACTCCGGAAACAAACCGCTCGTCACTCCGCGCGGAACGCGATGTTCGGGTCCACGCGGCCAGCCCTGAGTCCCGGCACGAGGCTGGCTCCGATTCCGGCGACCAGCAGGACGAGGGTGACGAATGCGTAGACGAAGGGATCGCGCGGCGATTCCTGAAACAGCAGCGCCCCGATCATGGGCCCGGCGAGGAGCGCCAACAGCGTGCCGGCGGCAATGCCGCCCGCCGCGAGCCGCAGGCCGTCTCCGAGCACCAGCCGTACCACATCCCGGAGCCGGGCACCCAGCGCGATGCGCACGCCCAGCTCGTGGGTGCGCTGGGCGACGTTGTACGCGATGACGCTGTAGAGCCCGATCGCGGCCACGAGGAGCGCGAGCCCGCCCAGCACCAGAAACATGGTGGCTCCGGTGCGCCAGGGACGCTGCCGCTCGCCGACGATGCGGGACATCGGGATGACGTTCACGTACGACATGCCCGGCATCTCCAGCTGCAACCGCTGGCGGATCGTCTCGGCGACGTCGGCCCCGTCTCCCGCGACCCGCACGAATAGGCCGTACGCGCTCTCGTCCATCTGCTCGGCGGAGAGGAAGTAGGTGGCCGATGGAGGCTCACCGAGCTCGCGTTGCTTGACGTCTTCGGCAACGCCGACCACGGTGCGGCACGGAGCGTTGCGGTCGTTCACCCGTACGCACTGGCCGATCGCCGAGCGCCCCGGCCACAGGCGCCGCGCCATCGTCTCGCTCACGACGATGACCGGCGGCGCTCCATGGCGATCCTCGATCGTGATGCCGCGGCCCTGCAGGATCCGCGTACCGGTCGTGCGGAAATAGTCAGGCGAAGCGGCTTGCAGCTGGAACCGCCCCAACCGCGACACCGAGTCGATCCCCGCGACGAACAGGGCGCGCGATTCGAAGTTATAGAACGGGACGCTCACCGCCTCCGTGGGGCTCACGACGCCAGGAATGCTCGCGGCCGCCCGCACGAGCTGGCGGTTCAGCTCGCCCTGGCGTTCCTCGTTCCAGTCGACCCCCCGCATGTTGCGCTCCACGTAGAGCACCGGCGCCACGTCGTAGCCCAGGTGCAGGGCCTCGACGTGCGCGAGGCTGCGCACGAACAGACCCGCACCGACGAGCAGCACCACCGAGAGCGCTCCCTGCACGACGACGAGCAGCGTCCGGATGCGGGAGCGCTGGTAGCTCCCTTCCCGCGCCCCAGATTTCAGCGACCCGACGAGGTCGCCGCGCCGTGCCCAGAGTGCCGGGACGAGGCCGGTCAGTGTGCCCACGGTCAGGGTGGCAGCCGCGGCGAACCCGACGGTTCGCGGGTCGGCGAGCGTCGGCGGGAGCGCATCGGGATTGAAGGCGCGCGACAGCGCTGCGCCCCCCGCCCAGGCGATGACGAGTCCCACTGCGCCGCCGAGCAGCGCGAGCAACAGGCTCTCGGTCAGGAGGTGGCCGAGCAGGCGCCGGCCGCTCACCCCTAACGCGAGCCGCACGGCGATTTCGCGGCGTCGCCGGAAGGCACGGGCCAGGAGGAGATTGGCGACGTTCGCCGTCGCCACGAGCAGCACGATCACCGCGACGGCGCCGATCCAGAACCCGACTTTCGCTTCCGGGCCCGCTTCGGGACCGCGGGCGAGCTGCGTCGGGGCGAGAATGGTGTGCGGCTTCGCCACGTCGACGGGTGTCTGGCTCGGGTCGATGGCGCGTTCCGCGAGCCAGCTCTGGCGGAACGCGGCGTCGAGGTCGTCGGTCGCTGCGGCAACAGAGACGCCGGAGCGGCGGCGCACCACCATCTCGAGCCAACCCCAGTTGTAGTTGTCGAGGTAGGTGTGGCGGCGTGACCAGGCGTAGGCGGTGATCGGGATCCAGCCGACCGGCGCTCGGCCATCGACGATGCCGGTGAAGCCCCGCGGAGCGACGCCGATGATCGTATAGAGCGCGGGGCCGATTTGCAGCGTGGCGTTCATCACGTCGCGGCGCGCGCCGTAGTGCGACATCCAGTAGTCGTATCCGAGCACGACGACGGGGCTGCCCTCGGGAATCGAATCCTCGGCCGGCGTATAGAGTCGCCCCAACACGGGTGCCGCACCGAAGAAATCGAAATAGCGGGCGCTCGCGGTCCCCATCACTTCCTCGTGGACGTCCACTCCCGTGCCCAGCGCTACGGGGAACGTCGCGAACGCGGCGACCTGATCGAACGAGTGCGTCGCCCGCGTCAGATCGAGGTAGCGCCGGTACTCGAAGTTGCGGTACGCAAACGACTCGCCGCGGAACGTCGTCGCGAGATAGACGCGCGAGACGGTCGCCGGGTCGCGCAGATACGGGGCAGGGCGCAGCATCAGCCGGTCGAGCACCCCAAAGACGGCGGCATTGGCGCCCAGGCCGAGGGCCAGCGTGGCGACGACGGCGATGGTGAAGCCCGGCGTGGCGCGCAGCCCACGCACGGCGTAGGTGATGTCCTGCGCGAGCGTATCGAGGAGAGCCAGGCCCCGCGCGTCGCGCGCGTCGTCCTTGATGCGCTCAACTCCACCGAAAGCCGCACGCGCCTTGCGGCGCGCGTCTTCAGGCGAGTCGCCGGCGCGGATCCGCTTCGCCGTCTCCTGCTCGAGATGGAACTGCAGCTCGTCGTCCAGCTCCTGCTCGAGCGCCGCACGGTGAAACAACGCCCGCAGCCGGTGGCGCAGCTCGCTCACGAGCTCGGCGATCATGCGCTCTCCATGTCCATGATGAGGTCGACGGCGCGGGTGAGCCGTTTCCAGGCGTCGGTCTCGGTGTCCAGCTGCTTCCGGCCCGCCCGGGTCAGCTCGTAGAACTTGGCGCGGCGGTTGTTGTCCGATGCGCCCCAGGTGGATGCGATCCAGCCGCGCCGCTCGAGGCGGTGCAGGGCGGGGTACAGCGAGCCCTGCGGAATCTGCAGGGTGGCGCGCGAGACTTCGTGCAGCCGCTCGGAGATCGCCCAGCCGTGCCGGGGCCCGAGCGAGAGTGTCTTCAGAATCAGGAGGTCGAGGGTGCCTTGCGGCAGGTCGAGGCGTTCATCGGTCACGGCGTTGTTCCCCTTTCGCTTCTACAAGGGACGATGCACCGTCCCCTGTAGAAGTGCAAGGGGTCTTACCAGCCCGCCGCGATCGCCGCGATGCCCCAGGCGAGCCGTTGGCGCCACCACTGCGGGGCGTGATTGCCTTGCGGCACCTCGGTCGCGGTGACGTCGTAGCCTTTGGCGCGGAGCGCATCGACGAAGCGGCGGTGTGCTTGCAGGAAACTCGGGCCGGAACCGCCGAGGGTGGGATGATCCTCGAGCGCGCCGACATCGAGCACGAACTTCACGTCCCGCTTCGCCGTCGAGCGGACCTGCCCGGTCAGCCATTCGTACGGCGCGCTGTTGGACGCCTCGGCGCCGCGCCAGAACGCCCCGCTTTGCGACCAGACATTGCCGAACAGGTCAGGACGAGCGAAGCCCACGAACGCCGACGCGAGACCGCCGGCGCTCGAGCCGGTGAGGATCACGCGGTGGGGATCGGTGGTAACCGGCCAGCGCGCGCGCACCCAGGGAATGAGCTGCTGACCGAGGAAGCGGACCATCCTGGCGGAGTTGCCGAGGTCGGCAATGCGGACGGCCGATGCCGAATCATCGATCAGCACGGCGATGAACGCCGGGGCCTTGTGTGCAGCCAGTAACGTATCGAGCACCTGCGGCAGCGGCATCGTGTCGCGATACTCGTCGCCGTCGAACGCCACGATCAGAGGATAGGTCGTGGACGCACCGGCGCTGAAGCCCGGTGGTGTGTAGACCCATACGCGGCGGGGGCGTTGATAGGCGGAGTCATAGACGATATAAGGTGAGACTCGGCCGGCAGGGACGGGGGTTTGAGCGGGGCATGGTGCTGCGACCAGGGGAGCGACAGTCAACGCAAACGCTGCCCGGATCGTGTTAACCCCGGGCTTGCGCCCTGGGCTGGTCAGACTCGGTCGAGCATCGACATCGTAACCCCCGGGCTTGCGCCCGGGGTTGGCAAAACCTGGGCTCGAGAGACTCATCGATCTTACCTGACGAGAGGTTCAACCAACCCCGGGCGCAAGCCCGGGGTGGCACAGTGGGCCGGGTTGGACCGGCGCTAAGTCGACAACTCCTGCAGCCGCCGCTCGAGAAACCGCCGCTCCGGCTCCTGGCGCGTGAGCGCCAGCGCCCGTTGATACGACTCCCGAGCTTCCGCCGTCCGCCCGAGCCGGCGACACAAGTCGGCCCGCGCCGAGTGCGCCGGCTGGTAGTCGGCGAGATCGCCACGCACGAGAATGGCGTCGATCAGGGCGAGGCCGGCCGCCGGGCCGTCGCGCATCGCCACGGCGGCGGCGCGATTCAGCTCCACCACCGGCGATGGATCGATCCGCAGCAGCACGTCGTACAGGCCGACGATCTGCGCCCAGTCGGTATCGGCGGCGCGCGTCGCCTCGGCATGGACCGCCGCGATTGCGGCCTGCAGCGTATAGGGGCCGAAGCGACGGCTGCTCAGCGCCTGCTCGACGAGCGCCTGGCCTTCGGCGATGTGCGCGCGGTTCCATAGCGTCCGGTCCTGCTCGTCGAGCAGCACCAGCTCGCCCGTGGCGGTGGCGCGGGCCGGCCGGCGCGCCTCGTGCAACAGCATCAAGCTGAGCAGCCCCGTGACCTCGGGGTCGGGAAGCAGCTCCTGCAGCACGCGGCCCAGCCGGATCGCTTCGCCCGACAGGTCGGTGCGTACCAGTGATGCGCCGGAGGACGCGAAATACCCCTCATTGAACACCAGGTAGACGACGTGCAGCACGGTGTCGAGCCGGGCGGGGAGATCCTCCGCCGCGGGCACCTGATAAGGAATCACGGCATCGCGGATCTTCGCTTTGGCCCGCACGATGCGCTGCGCCACGGTGGGTGGCGCGGCGAGAAAGGCGTGCGCGATCTCCTCGGTCGTGAGGTCGCACACCTCGCGCAGCGTCAGCGCGATCTGGGCATCGGGGGTGAGGGCAGGGTGGCAGCAGGTGAAGATGAGCCGCAGCCGGTCGTCGGGGATGTCTTCGTCCTCGTGCTCCGCCGCGGCCCGGGCATCGGCCTCGAGGCGGTGGGCGATCTCCCCTTGCGAGGCGTCGAAGCGCGCGCGACGTCGCATCGCGTCGATCGCTTTGAAGCGGCCGGTCGAGACGAGCCATGCCCGCGGGTTGCGCGGCACACCATCCTGCGGCCAGCGCTCCACCGCCGCGGTGAACGCGTCCTGCAGCGCCTCCTCGGCGCGATCGAAGTCGCCGAGCAGTCGGATCAGCGTCGCGAGGACGCGGCGCGACTCGGCGCGGTAGACGGACTCGACCATGGCGCGCGCTTCTTCGCTCATGGCCCCGCGAACGCCAGTCCGTTGCGGACAAAGTCCAACCCCTTCGGATCGGCGCTGCCGGTCGTGATGCAGACGATGAGCCCCGTGTCCCCGGTGGTGTGGGGGAGACAGCGGATCTGGACGAAGGCGCCGGTCGCGCCGTGCGCCGCGTACAGGTACTCCCCGCTGGCGCCCGTCCAGGACAAGCTGTCCATCAGCACCTCGGTTCCCTCGCCCTTCCCCGCGGTGCGCTGCACGCCGCGCGCGAAGGCGCGGAAGGTGCGCTCATCATTCTTCGTGCCTTTGGTCACCTGGACGATCACTACCTCGCCGCTCGATGCCGAGCGCAGCACCCAGGCTACGAGGCCCCGCTCGCCGCTCATGAGCGAGTCCATCTGTTGCTGGGCCACCGGGTCGGCTGCGAAATCGGGCCCCGGGTGCGGTAGCGAGAATCCGAACAGCGGGTGGCTGATGCCGTTCGCGTCGATGACGAGGCCAGTGCGCTCGCTGTCGGTCACGGCGCTCAGCATCGCGCCCCGCAGCAGGGTGCCGCCCTTCTTGCCGTAGAGCACGGCGAGCTGCGACAGCAGGAGGAAGCCTGTGACCCAGAACGCGATTTGCACCTTGCCGGCGTTCGTGCGTGCCTTGCCGAAGATGCGGGCGATGCCGAACACGATCAGCCACAGCACGCCGGCGACGAGGATGCCCCCCAGGATCGACCCCAAGAGCGACCCCCACATGGCCTCGGCGCCTTTGTCTCTTGTGACTGTGCCGTTCACGAAGGCGACTCCCTCCGTCACCACCAGCCCGAGAACGGTACCGATGATGAAGATCGGGTTCGTGCCCTGTGGTTGTGGCTGCGGCGGTATCGGGCGAGGTCGTGGGGTTGGAGCGGGCGTGGTCATCGACGGCACTCCGGGTGTGGATGGTCACCACCGCCGCCCGCGGTCTTCGTGGAGCACCGCGGGCGGCGGCTGGGATCGTCACGGCTGGTCGAACGTCATGATCGGCCGCACCTCGATGCTGCCGAGGCGCGCCGAAGGAATCTTCGAGGCGACCTGGATCGCGTCGTTCAGGTCCTTGGCGTCGATCATATAAAACCCGCCCAGCTGCTCCTTCGTCTCGGCGAAGGGGCCGTCGGTGGTCGAGACTTTGCCATTGCGGACCCGGACCGTCGTGGCGGTCCCGGTTGGTTGCAGCGCCTCTCCCGCGACGTACTGCCCGGTCTTCTTGAGCCCGTCGGTAAACGTGAAATACTCGCCGGTGAAGGCGTCAAGCTCTCCCTTCGGCATCGTGGCGACCTTCTTCTCGTCCTCGTAGATCAGGCACAGATACTTCATGGCTTCCTCCCGAACGGGTGGACAATGGTGGACGCCCTGTAGTCGTTCGGGGGATTCCCAAATCGACAGCGTCACGCCGTGGTCGGCGGCGGCGCCGGAGCCTGCGGGGGCTGTTTCCTGCCGAATATTCTGCGCACCCAGACCCCCACGGCCGCCACCGCCGCGATGATCAGTTTCTTAAACGCCAGGATGCCGACCCACAAGAGCTTGAAGAACCCGGCTTTGGCCGCGACGGCGCCGACGATCAGCCCGGCGACCCCGTACGCGGCCTTCTTGTCCGCGCCGGGGATGAAGTCCTGGTAGCGGTGCCCCTGGTTGAAATCGACGAACCCGATCACGTTCTGCATCGACTTGGCGATTTCGGGGAGGGCGTTCATCGACGAAACGGCGTTCAACACCAGTACGCCGCGCCGGCCGAGCACGCGCACGTTGTAGTTGAGCGTGTGATGGGTGTTGTCGGAGAACGCCAGCTCCTTCGCCCAGTAGAGCTTGTGCGTCTCGGCGTTGTAGTGCGGCGGCTCGGCCCATCCCACGAGCTGCACCGTGGCGTAGCCGTCTTTCTGGCGCTCCTTGTTGGACTCGGCGATACCCTGCTGCATCTGCTCCATCAGCTTGGAGTAGTCGATCGCCGCGGCGCCGGAATCGTCGACGTACCCGTCTTCGTCGAACGAGATGATCACCCCCCACGACCCGGAATCGAGCGGCGAGACGTCGGCGGGATAGAGCATCCCGAGGACGCCCTCGGCCACGCCCGGAGGATTCCCCCACGCCTCGGTCAGCAGACGCTTCGACGCCGCGGCGTCGATATAGCGGAAGGCGGGTGGCACCTGCAGTGTGGCGAGGCCGTTGCTGATGACGACCGTCCCCGACCGCGGCGCGAGCTTCGCCATGAACTCTTCGGCGGTGATCCGGTTCGAGTCGGCCTGCTGCGACAGGAGCAGGGTGGGAAGGCAAAGAAGCGCGACGGACATGAAGGACCTCGGCGTGTTCGAGAGTGAAACGCCCCCCAACTTGGGGAACGGCTCCCGTCACGACAAGGCTCCGTTGTCCTACATGAGGGTTAGCGGCCGGTCACCACGATTCGTCGGCGGTGGGGCCGTACATCGAGGGCAGCGGGACGTCGTTAAGGCGGAGATAGACGCTGAGCTGGCCGCGGTGGTGGACCATGTGATTGATGTGCTGGCGCACGACCACACCGCGCGGCGCGGTGAACAGCACACGCTCGCCGTGTTTAAGCGACGACGGCAGCGCGAAGTCCGAGTCCTTGGCGTCCTTGAGCGCGTCGCGCGCCTCGGTGACGTGCTGGTCGAATTTGTCGAGCAGCGTGTCGGTCGACTCGAGGGTGTAGTGCGGCGCCGCTGCGAGATCGAGATGCGGGAACCGCAGCATCCTCGTCATCCATCCGGGCATC
>DATFSB010000244.1:0-11706 GCA_035262825.1 Gemmatimonadales bacterium
GGCATCTCCCTCGGAGGGCTCGAGCAGGCCGCACAGCATCCGGATCGTGGTGGTCTTGCCAGAGCCGTTCGGTCCCAGCAGGCCGAAGACTTCGCCGCGCCGTACGGCGAGTGTGAGTCGGGAGACAGCGGTGACGGTACCGAACCGCCGCGTGAGCTCGCGGATGTCGACCGCGACGTCGCTCACGGCGTGAGCGGCACGTCCAGGGTCACGGGCAGCCCCGCCTTCAGCCGCCCGGCGGGATCGACGAACGACACCTTGATCGCGAAAACGAGATCGGCTCGTTCCCGGTCGGTGAGTGCGGCGCGCGGCGTAAACTCGGCCCGCGGTGCGATCTCCACGATGCGGCCGGAGATCGTGCCCGGGACCCCGTCGGCGCGGATCGACACCGCGGCGCCGAGGTGGACGCGGGGGAGGTCCGGCTCTCCGACGTAGGCCCGGACCCACGGATCGGCCACGACGCCGATCGACACGATCGGCATGCCGACGCCGGCCACCTCCCCCGGCTCGAGATAGCGCGTGAGCACGACACCCGCCGCCGGAGCCATCAGGACCAGGTCATTCTGGATCGCTTCGGTCGACGCGACGCCTTCGCTCGCGGCGCGCGCCTCGCTCAGCGCTGCCCGGGTTGCCTGCAAGCGCGCCGTCGCCGCGGCGGCGGCAGTCGTCAGGGCGTCGAACTGCTGCGACGAGACGATGCCGCGGTCGCGCAGCGGCCTGCTCCGCGCGACATCGTTCGCGGCCCGCGCGCTGTCGGCCACAGCGGCGGCCACGTCGGCGGTACGGTGCCGCGCCGCCTCTGCCTGGGCGCGCCGTTGACCGATCATCGAGCTCAGCCCCGGCTGCTCGAGCAGGGCGACGGTATCGCCGCGCCGCACCGAGTCTCCTTCGTCTTTGAAGAGTCGGACGAGGCGGCCGGCTGTGAGGGATGAGACACGGACGTCGCGGATTTCGACGGTACCGGGAATCGACAATGTAGTGGAGGGGGAGCCGCAGGCAAAACAAAGAGACGTAAGGAACAATCGTAGGGTCGTTTTTCGCGTCATCGATTCTTCAGCCAGTTCAGCGGATCCAAAGCGATCTGTCCCGGTCCCCGAATCTCGAAGTGCAGGTGTGAACCCTGGTCGGATGTGGCGCCGCCCACGTGGCCGATCACCTCGCCGCGGGCGACACGCTGGCCCTTCGTGACGGTGGCATCGTCGAGGGTGGCGTACACCGTGTAGAATCCGCCCCCGTGATCCAGAATCACCGTCGTGAGGTACGTGCCCAGCGGTCCGACGAGCGCGACCGTGCCTTGCGCGACGGCCTTGACCGCCGTTCCCTCCGTGGCGGCGATCCCGATGCCGTGCCAGGTGATGCGCGTGTTGTCGGGACCGGCGGTCGGGCCGAACTGGTAGAGGACGCGGCCGTCGACCGGCCAGTCGAGCGAGCCGAGGCTGCCGCTCGTGATCGCGCCGGTGAGCGGCACAGCCCCGCGGGCCTCGGCCGCGCGTCGCGCCGCCTCGAGAGCCGCGATCGCGGTCGACACGCGGCGCTCCTCGGCGTCGGCGGCGGTCAGCTTCTGCTGCGCACGCTCCACGTTTTGCTGCGTGATGCGTAGCGTGCCCTGACGCGTCCGCGCGAGATCGACGTAGTGCGCCAGCTCGTCGGCGCGCTCGGAGCGGCGTCGTTCGAGGGCGTCACGTGCCTCCACCAGCCCGCGACGCTCGTCGGCGATGCGGTCGCGCAACCGGTTCATGTCGTTCGTGAGCTGGCGGTCCTGGCGGCTGACGAGATAGAGGTACTTGTAGCGGGACAGCAGGTCCCCGAAACTCTCCGCCGCGAACAGCACCTGGTAGGCGTAGAGCGGGCCGCGCTTGTAGATGTCCACGAGCCGCCGCTCCAGCACCGCGCGCTTTTCGTCCAGCGCATCCTGCGCCATCACCAGGTCGACGGTGATATGGTCGATGCCGCCCGAGAGCTGCAGGACCTGGCGGTCGAGCTCGTTGACGATGCGGTTGGTCGTCTCGCGCTGGTGCTCGAGGTTGGCGAGCTCGTCGGCGAGGGTATGGACCTGCGCCCGCAGCCGCTCGAGGTCCGCCTGGGTCTCGTTGCGCTCTTTGCGGATGTTCTCGAGGCGCTGCTGGTTGTCCCGCATCTGCTGCTCGATGTTGGGACGCTGTGCGAAAACGGGCGACGTCAGGAGACAGGCGTGGCACAAAGACGTCAGGAGGAGGCGTAACGACTTTTCCATACGCCCTTACACTCTCCGCAAATGCCTGCCCACACTCAGCAGACTCCCCATGAGTCCAATCACCGTGCCGAATCCCACAATCGCCAGCGCCTGCAATCCGTTGAAGAAACTCGCGGAGATGAGGAACCGGTTGATCAGGACGTACGCGGAGTACGACAAGCCGACGGCGACGAGGCCGCCGAGCAGGCCCTTGAGGGCGCCCTGCAACAGGAACGGGCGGCGGATGAATCCGTCCGTAGCGCCGACGAGCCGCATGATCGCGATCTCGCGGCTGCGCTGCAGCACCGCCATGCGGATCGTGGTCCCGATGATGATGACGGCGACGACGGCGAACGCCGCGCCCACGACGAGTCCCACCGCGGCCGCGAGGCCGCGCAGCCGGTCGAGCTTCTCGACCCAGTCCCGTCCATAGCGCACGTCGTTCACGAACGTGAACCCGCGCAGCCGGTCGGCGACGGCGTTGACGTGCGCCGCGTCCTGATACCCGGGCTTCAGCTTCACCTCGATCGACCCGGGGAGGGGATTGCTTTCGAGCTCGCGCAGCAGATCGCGGAATTCCACCAGCTCGCGGCGGGCGCGGGCCAGGGCCGTGTCTTCCGACACGTAGTCGGCCGAGGCGACCTCGGGGAACGCCTCGATGTCCTGCTCGGCGGTGGTGATGGTTTCGATCGGCGTGCCGGGGAGCAGGTACGCCACGATTTCCACCCGCTCGGCGACGCCCTGCAGCGCCTGGCGCAGGTTCACCGCCACGAGGCCGAACAGCCCGAGCACGAAGAGCGAAAAGGCGATCGTCGTCACGGAGAGCGCCGACAGGAGCGGCGCGCGCCGGAAGGCGAGCAGCGCTTCCCGCACCGTGAGCGTCACGCCGTGCTGCCTCCCGCCGCCGGCTCGTCGACTTCGGAGTCGTACACCACGGCGCCTTCCTGCAGCTCGATCACCCGGTACGGGGCGGTGCGCACCAGCTCGAGATCGTGGGTCGCCATCACGACGGCGGTGCCCGACGCGTTGATGTCGCGCAGTAGCTGGAACACGCCGCGCGTGGCGCGCTCGTCGAGATTGCCCGTGGGCTCGTCGGCGAGCAGCACCTGCGGCTCGTTCACGAGCGCGCGGGCGATCGCGACGCGCTGCTGCTCGCCGCCCGACAGCTCGCGCGGATAGGCGCCGGCCTTCGCCGCGAGGCCGACCTGGGTGAGCACGCGCATCACGCGCGCCGGGATCGTGGAGCGGCGGGCGCCGGTGACCTCGAGTGCGAAGGCGACGTTCTCTTCGGCGGTTCGGTCCTCGAGCAGCCGGAAATCCTGGAACACGATGCCGAGGCGGCGCCGCAGATGCGGCACGTCGCGCGGCGACAGGTCGGTCACCACATAGCCGGACACGCGCACCTCGCCGTCGGTCGGTTGCTCGTCGGCGTAGATGAGTTTCAGGACGGTGGATTTGCCGGCGCCGGAATGGCCGGTCAGGAACGCGAACTCACCCTTGGCGATGTGGAAGGTGACGTCTTTGAGGGCGAGTCCGCCCTTCGCGTACGTCTTGAAGACGTTCGTGAGCTTGATCACTCAGAGCTGCGCCAGCGACTGGGCGAAATCGGCGATGAGGTCGTCGGCATCCTCGAGTCCGAGGGAAACTCTCAGGAATCCGTCGGGAATGCCAGCCCGGGCCCGGTCCTCCGCCGTGAGGCCGGCGTGGGAGGTGAGCCGCGGCTCCGACACCAGGGTTTCTACACCGCCGAGCGACGGGGCGTGCGCCGCGATGGTCAGGGCGCTGAGGAACCGCTCCGCCGCCCGCGCGCCGCCCTTCAGCTCCAGGCCCACCATGCCCCCATACCCTTCCATGACGCGTTTCGCCGTGTCGTGGTCGTGGTGTGAGGGCAGGCCGGGGTAGTGGACCGCCGCGATCTGCGGCTGCCGGGCGCACCACTCCGCCACCGCGAGACCGGTGGCGCAGTGTCGCGCCATGCGGACCGCGAGCGTGCGCATGCCGCGCTCCACCAGCCAGGCGGCGTGCGGATCGAGCGCCTGTCCCCACAGTCGCATCAGGCGCGTCACCTCGTCGATGACCGAGGTGGATCCGGCGACGGCGCCCGCGATCACATCGGAGTGCCCGTTGAGGTACTTGGTGGCGCTGTGAATCACGATGTCGGCCCCGTGTTCCAGGGGCCGGAACAGGATCGGCGAGGCGAACGTCGAGTCGACGAGCAGTGCCAGCCCCTCGGCCTTGGCGAGCGTCGCGATCGGCTCGAGATCGATCACCCGCAGCAGCGGATTGGTGGGCGTTTCCACGAACAGTGCGCGGGTATTCTTGCGCAGCGCTTCTTTCCAGGCGCGCGAGCGCAGTGGATCGACGAACGTCACCTCGATTCCGAAGCGGCCGAACTCCTCCGCGAACAGGCGGTGGACGCCGCCGTAGATCCAGTCGCTCGTGATGAGGTGATCGCCGGGGCGCAGCACGGCCAGGTGCGCCAGCGCCGTGGCCCCCATGCCGCTGGCGACGAACAACGCGGCCTCGGCGCCTTCGAGCTGCGCGAGCCGGTCGCCGATCGCGACCTGATTGGGATTGTTGCCGTAGCGGGTGTACAGCACCTCGGCCGCGGAGCCGACCGGGTTCGTGAACGTGGCGCTCTGATGGATGGGGCGGGAGATCGGCGTCCACTCCGGACGCTGTTCCGGATCGCCGTGAATCGCGCGTGTCGACAGGCCCAGCCGGCGGCGCGTCACGCCTCGACCAGTGCCACGGCCCCCCCGGCGGTGCGGGCCGCGAGCTGGGCCGCTACCAGCTCGTCGAGCAGCGCCTTGGCGGACTCGCGGCGGCCCAGGCCATCCAGGGTGCCGTCTGCCCGCTCGAGAATCACGGCCAGCCCGTGGCCCTCCAGCACCTGCGTCAGGGCCTCGAGATGCGCTTCCGAGCAGCCGCGCAACAACAGCACATGCATCCGCTGGCGCAACAGCTTCGCCACGATCTCGTCGGCGCAGGAATAATCGATGCAGCGCACGCCGCCGAAGTCCATGCGGGTCACGGCGCCGGGCTCGGCGTCGTAGGCCTGCTCGATGTGTTCGCGCACGGCCCGCCCGGTCGCGCGCGTCACGAGGTCGGTGTAGGTGGCGTGCACCGCCTGGTGCAGCACTGCCGAAACGTCGATCGAGCGGATCACCTAATGTCTGGCCTTTTGCTCGGGAACGATCAGCAAGACCTGCGAGCCCGGGAACGACGCCAGCCCCTCCGTCAGCGGCACGTCGTCGTCCCAGGTGGGGACGATGGCGATGCGAGCCGTACCGCTGCGGATGGTGAGCTTCCCATCCCACCGTGAAACGTAGTTGCGAATGCCCTTCAGACCCTGCCCGCGTCCGGGATCGCGGAACCGGCTCACGCCCTGGATCAGCGCCGCTTCCAGCGCCGTGGCATCGTTCCAGCGATCGCCGTAGCGCCGGCCGTGCGTCGGAGCGAGTGAGGCCTGGAATCCCACGCCGGCATCAGCCACCGCGATCACCACCACCCGCCGCGCCAGCCGTCGCCGCCACTGATAGCTCTGCACGGCGACCCAGCCGCCGGTGCCGGCGTGCTCTACAATATTCTGACACGCCTCCGAAAGCGCCATAGCGAAACCCATCGTCGCCTTCGGATCGATGCCGAGCTCGCTTGACAGAATGGCAGTGGCGCGTTGCTGGATGTGACCCACCACTTCATGCACGTCCTCGGCGGCGCGCACGGCCGTCACCGGTAAGAGCACGTCCGAGTCCGCCGCGGGCTTCGCGCGCGGCACCTTGCCGTGAATTTCGAACAGGTCGCGGGCGGCGAGAAAAAATCCGGCCCGTCCCCAGTAGCTCAGCACCTCGGGAGCGGTCGGCGCGGTGAGCAACGGCACCTCGCCGCCGGCGGAGCGCGCCGCGTGTCCGGCGGCGAGCAGTCCGACGAGCCCGTACGGCGACGCCCACTCGACGGCGTGCGCGTCGAACAGCATCCGTCCGCCTTCGGCGCGCGCCCGGCTGTAGGAAGCGGCGAATTGATCGAAGGAGCGGTCGTCGAACTGCGCGGGAACGTCGACCAGTCTCGTCATACCGAGGCGAGACGCCCCAACAGATGGTCGCGCAACCCCCTCGCGCCGCGGTAGGTCACGTTGCGCGAGGCGAGGTGACAGGCCGAGCGCACGGCGTCCTCGAGAGACGTTCCCGTCAGGAGACGCGCGCACGCCACCGCGCCGAAGACGTCGCCGCAGCCGGTCGGATCGCCGCCCGACGGCGGAGCGGCGTCGCCGGGATCGAGCCCGATCCGGGCGGTGCGGACCGGTCCCGTCCCGCCGCGGGCGCTCCCCGCCGTCACGAAGTACACCGCCCCGCGTGGTCCCAGGGTGACGATGAGCGAGCGGCACTCTGTGCCGAGCGCGAGCGCGGCCGCGGTCATGGGGTCGGGCGACACCTGTGAGAACTCGTCCTCGTTGAGCTGCACGGTGTCGAAGCAGGAGAACCACCCGGCGACGCCGGGGAGCGGCTGCAACACTCGCGTGCCGTCGTCGAGCCGTCCCAGAAAGAGGCTGTGCAGATCGGCGTACATCGGCCGCGCGAAGCCGCGGCGCAGCAGCTGCGCCGTCTCGAGCGTCATCTCCCAGCCGGCGATGAAATTCACGTACAGCGCATCGAGATCACGCACCAGAGGGCCGAGCTCCGGCCACGTCCAGCCGGGAACGCCGCCCGTGACCCGCTCGCAGCGCCGGTCGGAGGATTCGTAGCGCAGCGTGACCCGGTTGTTGGCCTCGGGGACTTCGATGAACCGTGCGCCGGGCGCGACGTGATGGATCTCCCGGAGAAACGTCGCGGCCTCGCGCGACAGGTCGCGCCCCACCTTGATCAGCGGCACGATCGCCCAGTCGTCGGGAAGTGTGGCGTCGAGCGCCTCGAGGGCGTAGGCGATGCCGCCCCACTCCTCAATGGCGCGCTGGGCAGGGTCGCGGTCGTGGATGGTGTCCCACACCATCGTCCCCACGACCCCGAGCTGTTTCACACGCGCCCCCAGGTCATTTTGGCGAACACCGCCGCGGCGCCGTAGACGCCGGCGGTGCCGGGGAGCTCACCGGGGAGGATGCGGCACACGTCGACCGCCGGCTTGAAGGCGCGGCGCTTGACCTCGCCGCGCAGCGGGACGAACAGCTTGTCGCCCGCGAGGGTGACGCCGCCGCAGATCACCACGACCTGCGGGTTGAAGATGTTGATGAGGCTGCCGATACCGGCGCCGAGGAACTTCGCCGTGTCGCGCACCACCTCGAGGGCGAAGTCGTCGCCGTCGTGCGCCGCTTCGTACACCACCTGCGCCGTGACCTTCGACAGGTCGTTGTTGACGTAGCGAGGCAGGGACGTGTCGGCCCCGGCTGCGATGCCTTCGGTCGCGCGGGCCGCGATCGCGGGACCGGACGCGTACGCTTCGAGGCAGCCGTAGTTGCCGCATTTGCACAGTCGTCCCGTCGAATCGATCGTCATGTGACCGACTTCGCCGGCGATGTCGGAGGCGCCGCGGTAGACGTCGCCGTTGAGGACGATGCCGCCGCCGATTCCGGTTCCGATCGTGAGTCCCACGACGTGATTCACGCCGCGCGCCGCCCCGCGCCACCACTCGCCGTAGATGGCGCAGTTGGCGTCGTTGTCGAGCGTCGCCGGGAGGCCGAGACCCGCGACGACGCGGTCGCGCAGCGGCATGTTGACCCAGCCGAGATTCGGCGTGAGCAGCACGACGCCGGTCTTCGTGTCGAGCGGTCCGGGGGACCCGATTCCGACCCCGGCGATCCCCTTCACCTTGGACGCCGCGATCGATTTCTTCGCGAGCTTGACGATGCGGTCCACGACGGCGTCGGCGCCGCCTTCCGCACCGGTCGGCTCGGACAGCACGCCGAGGATCTCGCTGCCGTCCTCCGACACCGTGCCGGCGACAATGTTCGTCCCGCCGAGGTCAATCCCGACGATGTAGCGCACCGGTCTCCTCGATTGCGTGCAGCACGTCCTCCACGCGGAGCGACTGCATGCACAGGTGATGGCCCAGCGGGCAGCGCGCCGGGCCGTGCGCCGAGCAGGGTCGGCACGCGAGGCCGTCGACCCCCAGCGCCCGATCCCGCGGTCCGCGTGGTCCGAACCCGAACGACGGCAGCGTCGGCCCGAAAATGGCGACGGTCGGCGTCGCTACCGCCTGGGCGAAGTGCAGCGGCGCGCTGTCGTTGGTCACGAGCACGGCCGCCTTGCGGATCACCGCTGCGGACTGCCGCAACGTGAGTTGCCCGCAGAGGCTGACGCACCGACCGCCCGACCGCCCGACCGCCGTGCTGATCTCCTCTCCCAGCGCGACGTCTTCTGCGCTGCCCACCACCACGATCCCCGCGCGATCGCCGAGCTGCTCGGCGAGCGCCGCGTAGTGGGGCCAGCGTTTGCTGCCCCAGATCGATCCCGGCGCGAGCGCGACGAACGTCGCGGTGATGCCACCGGCCCTGAGCGCCGCCTCCGCGGCCGCGACGTCGGCGGCGGTGAGACCGAGCGTCGGCGCCGTCTGGTGGTGCGACGCGACGTCCGCCAGCGCCAGCAGGCGGTCGACCTCGTGACCCGTCGCCGGGCGCTGGCGCGATCCGGTGTACAGCAGCCGCCACCCGTCCGCGAAGCCGATGCGCCGCGGGATACGCGCGATAATCGCCAGCGTCGCGCTGCGCAGCGA
The DNA here is from genome assembly GCA_035262825.1 of Gemmatimonadales bacterium. Lineage (GTDB taxonomy): Bacteria > Gemmatimonadota > Gemmatimonadetes > Gemmatimonadales > GWC2-71-9 > DASTHG01. The sequence continues at coordinate 8,915 of DATFSB010000244.1, forward strand.
GCGGTGGGGAAGGTACGCGAACGCGTACCGCTCCGCACGCAGCGCCGTCCCAGCCTGACGATTCCGGTGATCCCTCGGTCGGCGCCGCGCTTGGCGTAGGGGATGACGCGCCGCACGGCGGGGTGGGTCTCGAGCAGCGGGGTGGCCGCCGGCGTCGTCACCACATCCACCGGCCCGTGCCGCTCGGCGAGCACGGTGAGCAGCGGCGTCGTCAGCACCACGTCGCCGAGGAACGCCGTCTGGATCACGAGCGTGGGACTAGTCAACCTGCAGCACCGCCAGGAACGCCTCCTGCGGGATCTCGACGGTTCCCACCTGCTTCATGCGCTTCTTTCCTTCTTTCTGCTTCTCGAGCAGCTTGCGCTTGCGGGTCACGTCACCGCCGTAGCACTTGGCGAGCACGTTCTTGCGCAGCGGGCGAATCGACTCCCGCGCGATCACCTTGGTCCCGATCGCGGCCTGGATGATCACCTCGAACAGCTGTCGCGGAATCATCTCCTTCAGCTTCTCGGTGATCTTGCGGCCCCACTCGTACGCCTTGTCGGTGTGGATGATCACGCTGAAGGCGTCGACCGGCTCGCCGTTCAAGAGGATATCGAGCTTGATGAGCTCGCTCGAGCGGTAGCCCAGGAACTCGTAGTCGAGCGATGCATAGCCGCGGCTGATCGTCTTCAACTTGTCGTAGAAGTCGAGGATGATCTCCGCCAGCGGGAACTCGAAGGTGAACTCGACGCGCGTGGGGTCGACGTAGTGCATTCCCTGGTACACGCCGCGCCGCTCCTGCCCCAGCTTCATCACCCCACCGATGTACTCCGCGGGCGCCAGAATACGCGCTTTGACGAACGGCTCTTCGATCCGCTCCACTCCCGAGCCGTGCGGCATCGAGCTGGGATTCTCCACGACCTCGAGCGCGCCGTCCGTCTTGTAGACGTGGTATTCGACGTTCGGGACGGTGGAGATCAAGTCGAGATCGAATTCGCGCTCCAGCCGCTCGCGCACGATCTCCATGTGCAACAGCCCGAGGAAGCCGCAGCGGAAACCGAAGCCCAGGGCCACCGAGGTTTCGGGCTCGTAGTGCAGCGACGCGTCGTTGAGCTGCAATTTGGCGAGCGCGTCGCGCAGCTCCTCGTACTGCTCGGCGTTCGTGGGGTAGAGGCCGGCGAACACCATCGACTGGATGTCGCGGTAGCCGGGGAGCAGCGGCGCCTCGCGATGCTCGGCGTCCAGCACCGTGTCGCCGGCGCGGGTGTCGCGCACACCGCGCACGTTGGCGATGAAGTACCCGACCTCGCCGGCTTCCAGTCGCTCGGTCGGCTTGTGTCCGAGCTGCAGGTACCCGACTTCGTCCACCTCGTACATATCGTCCTTGTGTGCGCCGAAGGCGATCTTCATCCCCGGCGCGAGCGTGCCGTCGACCAGCCGGATGCTGGGGATCGCGCCGCGATAGCGGTCGTAATACGAATCGAAGATGAGAGCGCGCAGCGGCGCGTCGGGGGTCCCTTTGGGGGGATGGATGCGCTGCACCACCGCTTCGAGCACGTCAGGGACGCCCGTCCCCTCCTTGGCGGAGATGCGCAGGATCTCCTCCTGCTTCGCGCCGATGAGGTCGTGCAGCTCTCCCGCGCGCCGGTCGGGCTCCGCTCCCGGCAAGTCGATCTTGTTGAGAACCGGAATGATTTCAAGTCCGGCGTCGAGGGCGAGAAACAGGTTGGAGAGCGTCTGCGCCTGAATCCCCTGCGAGGCATCGACCACGAGGATGGCGCCCTCGCACGCCGCCAGCGAGCGCGATACTTCGTAGGTGAAGTCGACGTGCCCGGGAGTGTCGATCAGGTTCAGCTCGTAGATCTGGCCGTCTTTGGCGTGGTAGTTCATGCGCACGGCGTTGAGCTTGATCGTGATACCGCGCTCGCGCTCCAGGTCCATCGTGTCGAGCACCTGCTCCCGCATCAGCCGCTTGTCGAGCGTGCCGGTGAGCTCGATGAGGCGGTCGGCCAGGGTGGACTTGCCGTGGTCGATGTGGGCCACGATGCAGAAGTTGCGGATGAGGGATTGGCGCATTGGAGAGACAAAGTAAGCTATCAGCTATCAGCTACCAGCTATCAGCTCAATCATTTCGGTCAGGCCACCCGAGACAGTCGCTTTCCTGTTACAGCTGAAAGCTGAAAGCCGGTAGCCGATAGCGTATCTTTCGCTCCCTGCCACCCATCACCGGTTGGTTCGATCCCGCTCCGAAAGGCGGCGGCGCGCTGCGACGAGCGGCCGAGAGCTACCTGCCTGCCCGCGGCGATCCCGGTGTGCGGCTCCCCGGGCTGCGCCGCGGCGACCTCGTGGTGTGGGACGGGTCGCGCGTCACGGGCGTCAACGGCGGCCCGCTCGACGGACTCGCACAGCGGCCGGAGTTCGCGAAACTCGGCGCGGTGCACCCGTCACGGCCGCTGCTGCTCGAGACGGCAAGTCCGTCGAGCGCGCGCGTCGCCGACATTCAGCGCACCGTCGATCTCGTGTGCCCGCTGGGCTTCGGTCAACGGGCGTTGATCGTGTCGCCGCCCAAAGCGGGGAAGACGACAGTGCTGCAGGCCGTCGCCGAGGGCGTCGCGGTCAATCACGCCGGCGCCGAGCTGCTCATCCTGCTCGTGGACGAGCGTCCCGAAGAGGTGAGCGAGATGGTGGACTGGGGGCGCGGCGAGGTGATCGCCTCGAGCTTCGACCTGCCCCACGAGCGCCACGTCGCGGTGGCGGACATGGTGTTCGAGCACGCACGCCGGCAGGTGGAGATCGGGCGCGACGTCGTC
>DATFSB010000245.1:0-2409 GCA_035262825.1 Gemmatimonadales bacterium
CGCGCTCGACTCGATTCTCCAGTCGTCGACCGACGAGGAGATCCAGAAGAAGGCGCTGTTCGCCCTGTCGCAGATCCGTGGTGACCGCGCCGGCCAGATCCTGCGCGACTTCGCCGAGAAAGCCAGCGCTTCGGAAGACGCGCGCGAGCAGGCGATCTTCTGGCTCGGCCAGGCGCACTCGGCGCAGAACGCCGCGTTCCTGCGCGGGCTCTACGCCCGCCTCAATTCCGATGACCTGAAGGAGAAGGTGATCTTCTCGCTCAGCCAGATGCGGGACCCCGACAACGGGCGCTGGCTGCTCGATCTGGCGCAGAACGACCGCGAGCCGATCGAGATGCGGAAGAAAGCCCTGTTCTGGGCGGGCCAAACCGGGGTCTCGCTCCCCGATCTCGCGGGGATCTACGACCGCACGACGAACGAAGAGATGAAAGAGCAGCTGGTTTTCGTCTACTCGCAGCGCCACGAATCGGAGGCGGTGGACAAGCTGATCGACATCGCCAAGCACGATCCCAACTCCGAGCTGCGCAAGAAGGCGGTGTTCTGGCTCGGGCAGTCGCACGACCCGCGCGCGCGCCAGGCGCTGCTGGACATCATCAACCAATGAAGACGCTCTGCGTGGTCACCGCGGCGGTGTTCAGACTCGTCTCGCCCGCCTCGGCACAGACGCTGGCGGCGCGGATCGCCCAGGCTCCCGATGGCGACGTCCGCGTGGCGTTCACCGCCCGCGAGGGCGTGTATGGAAACGGCCACAACGTGATCCAGTGGGGCTGCAACAATGGCCACTGTCGGCAGCAGTCGGAGGGCAACTGGTCCGACGACGTCGACTGGCGCACCCCGTGCGACTCCGGGCCGGTGCGCGTGGCATTCTGGGTGCGCGGCGGCAAGGTCGTCTCGCTCCACGCCTACGTCGGCGGGCAATGGATTCCACGCCAGGGTGTGACTGATCTGGGACGCGTCGCCGCGCCCGAAGCGGGCCGCTACCTGCTGAGTCTCGCCCGGCAGGCGGGGGGCAGGGTCGGCGAGCAGGCGGTATTCGCTGCGACGCTGGCGGACAGCGTGACCGCATGGCCCGAGCTGCTGCGCATGGCGCGCGACGAAACAGTGTCGGAGGGCACGCGCCGTTCTGCTGTCTTCTGGGTGTCGCAGGCGGCGGAGGAAGCGGCGACGCGTGGGCTCGACTCGCTCGTGGGGGAGGACACCATCGACCGCGAGGTGCGCGAACAGGCGGTCTTTGCCCTGTCGCAGCGCCCGCGGGAAGAAGGCGTCCCGGCGCTGATCCGTATCGCGAGGACGCACGGCGATCCTGATATTCGCCGCAAGGCGATCTTCTGGCTCGGCCAGTCACACGACCCCCGCGCGCTGGCGTTGTTCGAGGATCTTCTCACCAAGCCATGACCATCCCCTGGGGGGAGCCCTATATTGCGGCTCCCTCCACCGGGTGTTGGCGATGCAGCAGGCCACACGACGCGTTCATACGGGGCGCGTCATCAACCTCGATATCGATACGGTGCGCTTCCCCGACGGCACGACCGGCGAGCTCGAGATCATTCGCCATCCCGGAGCCGCCGCGGTTGTCCCACTCGCCTCCCCCAAAGACTCGGCGGACCCGGTCGTGCTGCTGTTGCGGCAGTTCCGGTACGCCGCGGGCGGGCCACTGTGGGAGATCCCCGCGGGGAGACTAGAGCCGGGCGAATCGCCCGAAGCGTGCGCGCGGCGTGAGTTGCGGGAGGAGGCCGGGGCTCGGGCGGGCCAGCTGGAGCGGCTCACCACCGTCTGGACCACCCCCGGGTTCACCGATGAGGCGATCCACCTGTTTCTCGCGACGGAGCTCAACATGGTCGAGGCGAATCGCGAGCCAGATGAGTTCATCGAAGTGGTGGCGCGACCTCTCTCCGAGGTCCTTGCCTCAATTAAGGGCGGCGAGATCAGTGACGCGAAGACCATCGTCGCAATCCTCTATATGGCCGGGTTCGTTCTCGGGTTGTAATGACGCACTGTCCGGTCGAGAGGACGGTCGCAGCGTGTCGTGGATCACGTGCGATTTCGTAAGCGCTTTGTATACATAGGGCGTTGACATGTGTAACGAGCGGTATGGATCATGCGTAGGAGGGGAGCCCACAAGGGGCAGCTTTTCGATGGGAGAGGCATTATGACCATGTCAGCAGCAATCAATCCGACGCCTCGGGCGCTGGAACGCGAGGCGCTGCATGAGTTAGATGATGCCCACGTCGTGCAACGGCATTTGGCGGGCGACCCACAGGCCTTCAGCACGCTGGTGGACCGCTACCAGGGCCGGCTGTTGAGTTTCGTCAATCGCACAATCGGGGACCGTGAGCGCGCCGAAGACCTCGTGCAAGAGGTGTTCATCCGCGTGTTCCGGCACCTGCATCGCTTCGACCAGACGAAGAA
>DATFSB010000246.1:0-7109 GCA_035262825.1 Gemmatimonadales bacterium
GATGAACGCGGAGCGCCGGCACGTCGCCAATGCCCACGCGAGCAGATAGGCGTACGTCGTGTAGGCGAGCAGGCGGTGCGCCCATTGGATGTACTGCGGATGATTCCCCGTCACGATCCACTGGCCGTTGCACAGCGGAAAACCGACACAGGCAGCTGCGGCGCCGAGATTCGCGGTCAGCGCTCCCATGAGGATCGTTACAAAGACCAGGACCGCGGCCCCTGTCGCCGGTGGGTTACCTGACCCCGGGCGTAAGCCCGGGGTCCCCGGGGTCAGTTGATTCGCGATCGCGATTAGGGTCGCGAACAGAAGCATCGCGTTGGCCAGGTGTGGAATAACCGTCCAAGGAGAAGTTCGCTGTTTGACCGTCAGGGCGCCGAGCAGCACCTGCACGACGAGCAACCCGAGGGCGAGGTAAGCGGTCCTGTCCGGAAGGGCCCGCTCCCCACTCTCCACTCCCGGGCGCCTCCGCCACCAGACACTTGCGGCAAGCGCTGCCACGAGCGTCGACACGATGGCGGCGACGAGCCGGTGGCTCCACTCGATCAGGGTGCCGATGTCATGGAACGATGGAATCAACCGGCCATGACAGATCGGCCACTCGTCGCCGCAGCCCAGCCCCGAGCCCGTGATGCGGACAATGCCGCCGAGGACGATGAGGAGGTACGTCGCGGCGGCGGCAGACCAGGCGAGACGGGTGAGAGCGCGATTCATGGGCCGGAAAATGTAATCTGGCTGGTTGTTCGCGCCTAAGAGGCGCGACTCGGCTGCTGTCACTGAGAGTGACGTTTGAGCCAGTTGTCGCCCTCAGCGACCGTCAGCCGAGCCGCGGCTCTCAGCCGCGATCCATTCGCGCCGTATATTCACTCACCTATGACGACGCCTGACCAATTCGGCGAGCGCCTGCCGCGCCGCCTCGGCCTGTGGAGCGCCGTGGCGGTCGCCGTCGGCTCGACGATCGGGAGCGGTATCTTCCGCACCCCGGCCAGCGTCGCGGCGCGCGTCCCGGACGTCGGCATCTTTCTCGCCATCTGGGTCACCGGCGCCGTCGTGGCACTGTGTGGCGCGCTGACCTACGCCGAGCTCTCCGCCATGTTCCCGCGCTCGGGCGGGATCTACGTCTTCATCCGCAAAGCATTCGGGCCCCTGCCGGCATTTCTCTTCGGCTGGGCCGAGCTGCTGGTGATCCGCCCGGGCGCGTTCGGGGCGATCTCGATCACCGCCTCGGCGTACACGCTGCGGCTCGTGGGGGTCGATCCGCAGACGAGCGTGGCGGGGTTGCCACTGCACGCCGAGCAGGTGCTGGGGGCGGCGTACATCGCCATTGTCGCGGCGGTGAATCTGCGCGGCATCCATCGCGGCGCCGTGCTGCAGAACATCTCCACGGCATTCAAGGTCGCCGCCCTGGCGGCGTTGATCGTGCTCGGCTTCCTGCTCGGCGGCGGGGTCCCGCCCGTCGGCGAAACAGGCGCGGCCGCCGCCCCCGTGACGCTCTCCCCGGTCCTGCTCGCGCTGGTGGCGATCCTCTGGGCATACGACGGCTGGGGCGACCTGGCGTTCGTCGGCGGCGAGGTGCGCGACCCACAGCGCAACCTGCCGCGCGCCCTGGTGCTCGGCACTGTGATCGTCGTGGTGCTGTATCTCGGGGCCAACCTCGTCTACCTGCACCTCATTCCGATGGCGCGCATGAAGGACGCCGAGCTCGTCGCCGCCGATTCGGCGCAGCTGCTGTTCGGTCCGGCCGGCGTCGTGGCGGTGTCGGCGGCGGTGGCGGTCAGCACCTTCGGGACGCTGAACGGCTCGATGATGACGTCGCCGCGCATCTTCTTCGCCCTCGCCGACGACGGCCTGTTCCCGGCGCTGATCGCGCGCGTCGATACGAAGACGGGCTCGCCGTCCGCTGCGATCGTGCTCACCACCGTGATCGGGATGGTGTGTGTCCTGGTGCGGCAGTTCTCGCAACTCGCCGATCAGTTCGTGATCGGGATCTGGCCGTTCTATGCGCTGGCGGTGGCGGCGATCTTCGTGCTGCGCCGCCGCGAGCCGGAGCGGCCACGGCCCTATCGGACGTGGGGCTATCCGATCGTCCCGGCGGTATTTCTCGTTGCGTCGCTGTTCCTGCTGGGCAACTACTTCGTGTCACAGGCCAAGGAATCGGCGTGGGACATCGCGGTGCTGGTGAGTGGCGTTCCGGTCTACTGGTGGTGGCGCCGCAGGCAGTTCACGGCCGCGACGCGATCGTGACGGTGTCGTAGCCGGCGGTCCGATTGACAACCTCGGGGGCCCGGGCATCTTTGCAGCGCCCTTGCTGAACTCCCCAATTGAACACTCGTGGTCGACTCACTCTTCCGGAGCAACGCTATGAATCGCTGGTACCGGTCAGTGGCTGTTCTCGCCGTTTTCGCCGCCCCGCTGGGCATCCAGCACCTCGCGGCGCAGGGAGTCACGACCGCCGCCGTCACGGGGCATATCACCGATGACGCCGGCAGCCCGGTCTCCCAGGTCGAGTTGACGCTGACGCTCGGGACGACGGGCGAGCGTCGCGCGACCCGTTCGCGTGAAGACGGCGTGTACAGCTTCGAGAACGTCACGGTCGGGAGCTCCTTTGTGCTGGCCGCGCGCGCGATCGGCTTCGAGCCCAAGACGTCGGGCGTGTTCGCCCTGGCGCTGGGACAGCGCCTCACGCTGGACCTGAGCCTCAAGCGCTCCGCCGTCGAGGTGGCCGGCGTCACCGTCGAAGCGAACAGCGATCCGCTGCGGTCCGCATCGCGGACCGGCGCCCAGACGCTGCTCTCGGACTTCGCCATTCACCGCCTGCCGACGTTGAATCGCTCGTTCACCGATTTCCTGGGTACCGCCCCGCAGATCGTGGGGCGCTCGGTCACGGGGCAGAACGACCGATTCAACAACATCCAGATCGACGGAGGCTCGAACAACGACCTCTTCAACTTGAACGCGACGAACGGCACACCGGGCGGGAGTGTCAACGCGCGGCCGCTGGCCATCGAGGCGGTGCGCGAGTACCAGATTCTGATCGCGCCGTTCGACGTGCGCCAGGGGCAGTTTGTTGGCGGGCTCGTGAACGCGGTCACGAAGTCCGGCACGAACGAGCTGCACGGCTCGGTGTTCGGATACACCCAGAACCAGAACTTCGTCGGGAAGGACACGGCGGGCGTGCGCGTGCCGGTGGCCGACTATCAGCAGCAGCAATACGGCTTCTCGCTCGGCGGTCCGATCATCAAGGACAAATTGCACTTCTTCGCCTCGGGGGATTTCCGGCACGACGCCCGGCCGTTCGCCACGGCGATTCAGTGCTCGGGCGCCTGTACCCCGGCGGATACCGCGGGGATCGGGATCACCGGGGCGCGGTTCGATTCGGTGCGCAATATCCTGCGGACGCAGTACGGCTTCGATCCGGGCAGCTACGCGGCGCCGACGATCCCCAACCCAGAGACCAACCTGTTCGGCAAGCTGTCTTACGAGCTGGGCGTGAACAGCCACGTCGAGGTGACAGGCGCCTTCGTCAACGCCGACAAAGTGAACCTGATTCACGCATATACGCCGCCGTTCAACGGCCGCGACGGTTACCAGCTTTCGAATTCGGGCTATGACTTCACCGACCACACGCGCACCGTGCGCGGCAAGTGGACGGCGCAGCTCTCAAGTCAGCTGTCGAACGAGATGATCCTGGCGTACGGATCGATCTCGGACGTGCGCGACCTCCCCAACCGCGTACCGCTGATTCTCGTCGCCGGCAACTCGCCGTCAACCTACGTGGCGGCGGGGGCGGATCGGTTCTCGCAGGCGAACTCGCTGAAACAGACAGTGATCGAGGTGACCGACAACGTGACGTTCCCGGTGAAGCAGCACCTCATCACCGTGGGAACGCACAACGAGTTCTTCCACTTCGTGAACGTGTTTTTCCCGGCGTCGATCGGAGTGTGGAATTTCTCGAGTCCCGCTTCGCTCGCCTCGGGGACGCCCAACCGCTTCGAGCGGGCACTGCCGACGGCGCTGCGGCCCGACGGTCCGGTCGCCGATTTCCGCGTCAAACAGTTCGGGTTCTATGCCGAGGACCGCTTCTCGCCGGCCCGCAACCTGACGGTAACCGCCGGGGTGCGGATGGACGTGCCGACGCAGCCGTCGCCGACGGAGAACCCGACGCTCGACACGATCCATTTCGCGCTGCTCGGCGGCGGTACGGTGAACACCGGCTCGTTCCCGAGCGGGAATATCCTGTGGTCGCCGCGACTGGGCTTCAACTACAACGTGAACGGTGAAGGCCGGACAATTCTGCGCGGCGGCGTCGGCATTTTCAGCGGGCGGCCGCCCTATGTCTGGCTCTCGAACGCGTATGGCAACACGGGGCTCGAGCAGGCCAGCCTGGTCTGCACGGGAGCGAACGTTCCCACGTTCACCGTGGATCCGAGCGCGCAACCGACGACCTGCGGGTCGGCAGCGCCGTCGGCGGGCCGGCCCAGCGTCGTGTATTTCGAACCCAATTTCAAGTTCCCGCAGGCGGCGAAACTGGCGCTGGGCGTCGACCGCGAGATCGGGTGGGGCGTCCTCGGCACCGTCGACTTCATCTATACGAAGGCGATCAACGAGTTTCTGCTGGAAGACGTCAACCTCAACGGGGTCCAGGGTTCGTCAGCCGGCGAAACGGGGCGGCCCCTGTACGGCACGATCAACGCCGGGACCGGAGCAGCCACAGCCTCGCGCGTCACCGGCACGTATGCCGATGTGATCCGTAACCTCAACACCAGTGGCGACCACTCCGCTTCGCTGGCGGTGCAGTTCCAGAAACGGTTCTCCAACGGGATCGAGTTCTCGGCGAGCTACACCTACTCCCACACCGTCGACTTCCGGTCGATGACCTCGGACATCACGAGCTCCAATTATCGCTTCGGCGTGCTCAACGGCCCGGTCGACGCGCCGACGCTGGCGACCTCGTCCTTCGACCGCCCGCACAAGGTCACGATCAGCGGCACCGTCAACACGCCGTTCGATTCGCATTTCTCGCTGTTCTACACCGGTGTGTCCGGGACGCCGTTCACCTACGTCGTCAACGGCGACATCAACGCCGACGGCTTCAGCGGCAATGACGCCGTGTACGTGCCGATCAACACGGCGGACATCGCCATGCCGGTCGCTGGGCAGGCCGCGACGCTCGACAACTACATCAACAACGAGCCATGCCTGCGCAATAATCGCGGCCACATCCTGCCGCGCAACAGCTGCCGCAACCCGTGGCAGAACTTCCTCAGCGCGCGCATCAGCAAGACGTTCGCGACGCTGCACGGCCAGTCGATCGAGCTCACGGCCGATATGTTGAACGTGCTGAACTTCCTGAATTCGAGCTGGGGCCTGATCAAGGTGACGGGAGTGAACGAGGAGACCAACTTGATCCGGCTCACGGGCTACGACCCGATCAACGGTCGCGGAATCTACGCCTTGAACCTGCCGATCAAGAACCAGGTGACGCTGAACCGGATCGACTCGCGCTGGGTGTTCCAGCTGGGGGCGAGGTACGCCTTCTAAAGCAGGTTGGTGAAGGTGGGTGGAGGGATTGGAGGATGGTGGAGGAAAACGCAGGATCAACCTCCACCATCCTCCACCGACTTTTCATGTTTGCACCCGCTTCAACAGCCACGCCGCTCCCCCCGCCGCCAGGATATTCGGCAGCCACGCCGCGAACGTCGGGGGCAGGAGCCCACCGCCGCCCACCGCTCGAGAGAGCTGCATCAACAGCAGGAAGAGGAACGTCGTGGCGAGGCTCACCGCCAGCCCCCACGCCACCCCGGCGCGCGGGTTGGTGACGGAGAGCGGCGCTCCGAACAGCGCGATGATGATGCAGGTGAAGGGAATCGCGATCTTCAGCGCCCGGTCCACGGCGAGCTTGCGGGTGTCCGATCCCGAACGCGCCAGCGCATCGATGTACCGCCCCAGCTCGGCGTAGCGCATCTCCTCGGGGGCCTTCGGCTCGGCCAGGAGATCCTCGGGCGTTTCCACGAGCGTGCGCGTGGTCAGCGTGTGAAAGTCGAAGGCGCGCTCCACACCGGGGCCGAGCAAGTAGCGGACGCTGCCGTTCTGCAGCGTCCACCCCGCCATGCGGCGGTAGCGGGCACGCTCGGCCGACACGACGATCGTCGGGTACTCGATGCCGGTGCCGACGCGCTCCATCACGAGATCGGTCATCTCGCGTTTCGCGATCTCGAGGGTGCGCACGGCGTAGACCCACCCGCCATCGGCGCGGTAGACGAAATTGACGCGCGAGCCGCTGCGCACCGTCTTCTCGCCCAGCAGCTCGGCTTTGCGCGCCGCGCCGATCGGCACCAGCTCGCTCAGGCCGATGCCCAGCACACACGACAACGCGGCGGCCACGATGATGGGCCGCACCAGGCGGTGAAACGAAATCCCCGACGCCTTCGCGGCGGTGAGCTCGGAGTGGCGCCCCATGGGCCCCACGGTGAAGACGGTCGCGAACAGCACGGCGGCTGGCAGCACGAGAAACATGGTGTCGGGCATGCCGTACACGTACGCCAGCGCCACGTGGCCCTTGGTGAGGCCGCGCATCAGGTAGCGGTCGAACTTGTCGGTGAGGTCGATGACGATGACGAGCAGGGGGAACCCGAGCATCACCACGGAGAACACGATCAGCCATTGGCGCAGGACGTAGCGGTCGAGAATGCGCATGATCTAGAGGGCGGACGAAGACGATAGAGGGCGGACGAAGTTGAAGCCCATCTGGATCATCGAGGCTGACCTCGCCGCCAGCGGACCAGACCCACTACCGCCGCCCGCACATCCGCCCAATCGCCGCCCCGCGCCGTCGGTGACGAGCGCCGCATCACCCACATCCCGATCAATCCCAGCGTGCCGAAAATCAGGTTCGGTCCCCACATCGACAGGAAGGGAGACAAAATGAGCCGGTCGCCGATGTCTTCGCCGACGATCAACCCGATGTAATAGATCGCGAACACCACGACGCTGACGGCGAACACCAGTCCCGCGCCGCCGCGCGGAAAGCGCAGTGCCACCGGGACGCCGAGCAGGCCGAAGACGAAGCAGGCGACGGCGATCGTGAACTTCTTCTGGATCTCGACCTG
>DATFSB010000247.1:0-11932 GCA_035262825.1 Gemmatimonadales bacterium
GCCGACGCCCCGGTGCTGGCCCGGCACCGGGCCGAGATGTTCCGCGACATGGGAGACCTGGCCGACGAGCACTACGGCACGCTCATAGCCGCAGCCGAGCGGGAGATTGCGGAGTGGCTGGCCTCCGGCGACTACGTCGGCTTCGTCGCGAACCCAGAGGGTCGACCGGGCGAGATCGTGGCGGGAGCGGGTATCCAGATCCGCAAACTCCTGCCTCGGCCGCTCCCCGACAACGCCGGGATCCGGCTCGGCCCTGAAGCGATCGTGTTGAACGTGTTCACGGAGCGTGCCTGGCGCCGGCGTGGGATGGCGGAGCTCTTGATGCAGCGCGTGATCGATTGGACCAGGAAGCACGGCATCGCGCGCCTGGTGCTGCACGCGTCGCCCGACGGTCGCGCGCTCTACGAGCGACTCGGCTTCGTGCCCACGAACGAGATGCGCTACACCGGGGATCTGCCTGGGACGATGTAGCGAACCGCTACGGCTGGTATGACTCGTTCGTGGCGAGGAACGACGCCGTCAGCGAGCTGCCGCCAACCGCGTACACCAGGCCGCCCAGCTCACCGACGGCCAGCAGCGCCCGCGGCGCCAGGAGCGGCGCCCGGCTCACCCAGACGTTGCCCACCGGATCGTAGCGCTCGACCGTCCCCAGCACGCGCGTGTCACTGCCGCCAACCGCGTAGATGAAGCCATCGACACTCGCCGCGCTCAGCGAGCTGCGAGGCGCCGGGAGCGACGCCCGTGCGGTCCATGCGTTCGTCACGGGATCGTAGGCGAGCGTCTGAGCGATTGCTGAGCCGTCGGCATCGCCGCCCACGACGTAGATGACGCCGCCTGCCACCGCCGTACCGAAGTAGCCTCGCGCGGACGGCAGTGGCGCCTTCCCCACCCAGGCATTGGCCACGGGGTCGTACATCTCGACCACCGCCGTGTCGTGCCCGTTGCCGATGTCGCCGCCGATGGCAAAGAGATGACCGTTGACCACCGCTACCCCCAACCCGAGGCGCGGCGTCGGCAGTGGTGCCCGCGCGCTCCATTGGTTCATGACGGGGTCGTACGCCTCGACTGCGCTGGTGGGATTGGCCCCGGAAAGCGCGCCGCCCACCGCGTAGAGAACGCCGTTCACGACGCCCACGCCCAGGCCGAACCGCGCCGTCGCGAGAGCCGCCTTCGTCGTCCAGGTATTCGTCGCCGGATCGTATGTCTCGACTTTCGCCGAGCGTGAGCCGGAAGCGAAACCACCGACGGCGTAGACGCTGCCGTTCAGCACGCCCGTGGCCAGAAGGGTGCGGCGCGTGGGCATCGCCGCCAATTTGCTCCAGCAGTTCACGGCGCAGCGCACCGCAAACGCGCTGCTGGTCGCGCCGGCGAGTCCCGCCGACGAAGCCGCCAGTGTGTATCCCCCAGCGCTCTGATTGATGCTCAGGTCGGCAAACGTCGCCACCCCGTTGGCGACCGGTTGCGTCACGGTCCCGGAGAGAATGGCGCCCGTGGTACCGCCGCCAAGCGCGATCGTGACGCTCGCGGAGAAGCTCCGCGCCGTGTCTCCGGAGGCGTCGAGCACGACGACCTGAACCCCCGGAGTAATTGGTTGATTGGCGGAGGCGTCGGATGGCTGCACGACAAAAGCGAGACTGCTGGCGCGATTCTCCGGTTGGATGGGGATCGCCTGGCAGCCGAGTGCGGCCACGGTGAGCAGATCGATGAGCAGAACGGCACGACGGGTCGTAGACGCCTCGACAGTGGGGACTCAACGCTGCAACCCACCGCCTCCGCGGCGAGTTCCGGTCCGCGGCCCGTCTTCCAACCCTCGCACCAGTCCCTTACACAATCCCCACGCGGCGACTACTGTAGCCGGACTCTCTCAGGGGGTTTTCATGGCAGTCGCGAAGGTCACCGAGATCACGAGCTCATCTCCCAAGGGATTCGAAGACGCCATTCAGGCAGGGATCACCCGCGCCAGCAAGACGCTGCAGCAGATCCGGGGCGCCTGGGTGAAGGACATGAAAGTCGAGGTGGACAACGGCCGGGTCACCGAATATCGCATCCGCATGAAGGTCACGTTTGTCTTGAAGGACTGATGCCGGAGCTCCGGCGATCGGCGCGAGATCGCCGGAGCTACTTGTCCCGCCACAGCGTCTCCCCCTTTACCAGCCACGAGAACCCGAACGCCCACAGGGACAGCGTCTCGAGCCAGAACACCGGGTGGTAGACGGAGAGATGGGTGTCGGCCAGGACCGACTTGTAGAGCCCGATCAGCACGACGCAACCCAGAATGAGCCCGCCGCAGACGGTGTAGACGCGGTTGCGGACCAGCTTCCGCCGCGTCGGATGGTCGCCCGTTTTGGTGAAGATCCTGAGCGAGAAGTAGGCAAGCACGAGGAGCAATCCGACCGCGGCGCTGAAGTGGACCCGGCGCTCGAGCGGCGTGCCGCTATTGGGAAAGAACGCGACGGCGACCGCGAACAGCGCAGCGAGGTTGGCGTAGCGGTCGTCGTCGTCGAGCCCCCGGTAGGTGAACAGGAAGCAGGCAATGGCGCACAGGATCCCGACGAAGGCGTCCCGGGTGCGCAGCGAGTAATAGTCGCTGATCGACGGCAACACCTTGGTGCAACCGCAGATCGTCCACCCCCACACCATCACGACGACCGGGAGCGCCACGCCGAGCACTCCGATGAGTCGCCGCAAGGAGAAATAGGAGATGACGAGATTCCGATCAGCGCCCTGTGACGGCATCACTCACCTCCAGAACCACCTTGCCCCGGTTGTGCCCCGACGCGCTGCGCTCGAACGCGCGGCGCGCCTCCCGCAGCGGGAACGTCTCCGCAACGACCGGTCGCAGCGTTCCCGCATCGATCAGGCGAGCTATCTCGATCAGCTGCGTGCGATTCGGCTCGACGATGAAGTCGACGCCGCGCACGCCATAGCGGGCCGCCGTGTCCGCCGGCGCGCTGTCGGCGATAGTCACCAGCGTCCCGCCCTTACGGACCACACCCCACGACCGCGCGAGGGTGTCGCCGCCCAGCGCGTCGAGCACAACATCCACGTCGTGCACTTTGTCCTCGAAACGGTCCACACTGTAGTCGACCACTTCGTCCGCGCCAAGGCCGCGCAGGAACGGCGCGTTGGCCGCCCGTGCCGTGCCGATCACGAAGGCGCCGCGCCAGCGAGCGAGCTGCACCGCGTAGGTGCCGACGCCCCCGGCGGCGGCGTGAATGAGCACGCGCTGACCGCGCGCCAGCTGCGCATGATCGAACAGCGCCTGCCACGCCGTCAGGGCCGCGAGCGGCACCGCCGCGACCTCGACAGGGCTCAGCGACGCCGGCTGCGGGGCCAGATCGGCTGCGCGCACCACCATCAACTCGGCCGCCCCACCGTCGCGCCGGAAGTCGGTCAGGCCGTATACCGCCGAGCCGACCGCGGGCTCCACAACGTCGTTCGCCAGCGCCTCCACCATGCCGGCGATCTCGTGCCCCGGAATCGTGGGCAGGCGCTCGCCACCCTGCGGGTCGGTGTACGTCGTCCCCCACGTCAGCTCGTCGCGGGTGATGGCGCAGGCGTGCACGCGCACGAGGGCGTCGCCGGGGCCCGGAATGGGTCGAGGGGCATCCTCGTAAACCAGCTGCTCGGGGCCGCCGCGCTGGTGCAGGCGCACTGCGTTCATGTGAGACAAATTAGGACCGCCATGTCAGACCTCCAACAGGCAGGACTGCAGCGCGTCATCGGGGTGCGCGGCCTCGCGGCCGCCATCTTCAACATCACCGTCGGCGCGGGGATCTTCGTCCTCCCGGCCCGGGCCGCGGCACAGCTTGGCGCGGCCGCGCCGCTCGCCTACGTGGTGTGCGCGGTCGCCATCGCGCTCGTCGCGCTATGTTTCGCCGAGGCGGGAAGCCGCGTGCCGCGGAGCGGCGGCCCTTACGCCTACGTCGAGGCGGCGTTTGGCCCTTACGTGGGCTACCTGTGCGGCGTGCTGCTCTGGCTCGGCATCACACTGGCGATGGGCGCCGTGGCCGGAGTGTTCGCCGACGCGCTCGCCGAGCTGATCCCGGGACTCTCCGGCCTCGTGTGGCGAGCCGTCGTCATCGTGCTGCTCGTCGGATCGTTCACCGTCGTCAATGTGCGCGGCGCGTCGCTCGGCTCTTCCGTGAGCGGCATTTCGATCATCGCCAAGCTCGCGCCGCTCGTCGCTTTCGTCGTGCTGGGGGCTCCGCACGTGGCGTCAGCCAATCTCGCGATCACCGCCATGCCGCCGCTCGGCGAGGTCGGCTCAGCGGGATTGCTCCTGATGTTCGCGTTCTTCGGAATGGAGTCCGCGCTGCAGGTGTCGGGCGAGGTCGTCGCGCCACAGCGCACCGTGCCTCGGGCCATCGGGCTCGGGCTCTTCGGGGTGGCGCTGCTCTACATCTCGGTCCAGGTGGTCGCGCAGGGAGTCCTGGGGGCGTCGCTGGCGGCGCCCGACATCGCGAAAGCGCCGCTGGCGGCGGCAGCGCAGCAGTTCGCCGGGTCCGCCGGGAAGCGCCTCATCCTCATCGGCATGATCGTCTCGACATTCGGGTTCATGGCGGCTTCAATGCTCTCGACGCCACGGACGCTCTACGCGCTCGCCGCCAACGGCTTCCTCCCCACCCGGCTCTCGAGGGTGCACCCCGCCTATCGCACGCCCGACGTCGCGATCATGGTCCAGGCCGCCGTCGTATGCATCACGGCCATCGCCATCACGTATGTGCAGCTGGCCATCGTGTCGAGCAGCGCGGTACTGCTCGTGTATCTCGCGTGCGCTGTGGCGGCCGCGCGGCTCAGGCAGAAGGACGTCCGGACGGACGGGGAGCCGTTTCGGATGCCGGGAGGCAGCATGGTGCCCTGGGCGGCTGCGGCTTTGATCGTGTGGCTGCTGACTACGACGTCGCCGCTGGCATGGCTGCTGACGGGCGGGGTGATTGCGCTGGCGTCGCTGGGATATGTGGCGAGGAGGCGCTGACGACGGGGAGAAGGCGGCAGAGGGCGGCGCCTATAGCCGACAGCCGTCAAACGTCGAGGCGGTGCTCGTAGGGGACCGTCTCCCCATGCTCCAGGTAACGTCGCAGAATGCGCAGGTACATCGGCCAGCAGTAGCAGGACACGCGATAGTGCTCGTTCGACTGCGGCCACCCCGTGTGGTGAAATCGCACCTGGCTCGAGCTGCCCTGCCCCGTGATCTCGAATCCCACACGCGTCCCCAGCCAGTCCTCGCCCGCGCGGGTGATCTCGATCTCGAACTGTCCCGGCGCTGCGCAGGCCGTCACCCGGGCTCGCCAGTCGTACTCCGGACCGAACCACAGCTCATACTCGGATCCCATTGCGGGAGTCCCCGAGGAGCGCTTGGTCCACCACTGGTCGAGGCCCGCCGGTGTGCTGACGACGCGGAACACGTCGGCCGCCGGGGCCTTGATGGGGAAATCGCTGTAAATGTCGGGCATCGGTCCAATTATACGCGCCCCCAGGGGCGCGCACTTGACGGCTTTGTCTCGCCTCTGCATCATCAAGTACTTTGTAATATGGAGCTACCGTGACCCCGTTCGACGTGCTGTTCATCCTGCTGTTCCTGACAGCGGTCGGGGTGGTGGTGTCGGCGCTGGTGACGGCGCTACGCGGCCACCGCGCCGCTGCCCTGCACCGCCTGCGTACGCTCGCGCTCGCGACCCTCGTCTACCTGGCGATCGTCGCGGTCACGTCGCTCCTCACTCCACGCGCCGACGCGACCCTGGACGAGAAGCAATGTTCCGACGATTGGTGCATTGCAGTGTCCGACGCCAAGCCGCTGAGCGATACCACGATTCTCGTCTTCTTCCAGCTCACGAGCCGCGCGCGGCGGGTCACGCAGCGCGAACGGTTCGTCGTGACATATCTGCTGGATTCGGCGGGCCATCGCTATGACCCGGACCCCGCTCCCGACCAGCCGCCGTTCGACGTCCCCCTCGGGCCGGGAGAGTCGGTCGGTACCGAACGGGTGTTTCGGGTGTCTCGCAACGCCCGCGGCCTGGGCGTCGTCGTGACGAGAGAGGGGGATGTCCCGTTTCCGCGCTGTTGCATCATCGGAACGGGATTCTTTCACAAGGACCCGATCGTCGTGCTGCCCTGAAAGCTAGAACTCGCGCTTCTTCATCTCCGAAAAGAAGTCGCGGCGCTCCAGGTCTTCGTCCGTCGTTTCGGAGCGGAGCGTGCTGTCGTAGTTGCGCTGCACCTTCTTTTTCGCCGCCTCGGCCTTGGCGACGTTCTTGCGAATCAGCTTGGCGAGACGTTCGTCTTCGCTCTTCGACATGCCGGCTCCCGGGCTCTGGGTGAAGGTCGGCGTTCGCGACCCCACAAAGATAATACGTCAGGTCCAGTGATACCCCGACACGCCCACCGCTGCCGCGGCTTCCAGGCTGCCCGGAATCAGTGCATGCAAGCGGTCGGGGCCGTGGAATGGGCCGCCAGGAGCCCGCATCACGGTCACGATGCTTTCCACCAGCACGACGAGACCGAGGGTGACATACAGCGCGAGGAACGACCTGACGAGTGAGCGCGGCGGGTTCATAGGATCAGCTCCATGACGCGATCGGTTTGTTCGTCGGTCCCGACGAAGAACGTGTGTGATCCGACGTCGGCGAACCCGCTCTTCTTGTAGAACGCCTGCGCGCGCGGGTTGCGCTCCCAGACGCCGAGCCAGAGGGAGGCGGTGTTGCGGGCACGAGCCGCCGCGACGGTGGCCGCCATCAGCTGCTGGGCCACGCCGCGGCCATGCCACGCGCGAACGACGTAGAACCGCCACAGCTCGAGCGGCCGGTCGGCCGTGATGCAGGCGGGCGGCCGGCCCTGCCGCAACTGGGCAAAGCCGATCAGCGCCCCGTCGACGGACGCCACCAGGGTCGTGATCGCCGGATGGGCCAGCTCCGCTGTTTGTTGGGCGACGCCGTAGGACCGTGCCAGATGCAGCGCCAGGTCCGCAGGGTCATTGTCGACGCCAAAAGCGTCGCGAAACGTCGCCGCCGCGAGAGCTGCCAACGCGGCGGCGTCGCTCGCGACGCCTGGCCTGACGGTGATGGAGGAAGACGCCTTTATTGTCCCCCGGCCGCCAGATCGGTCACCGTCCCGGCGAGCAGCTTCACCTTCCACTGATCGCTCGACGTCGCAGCCGCGGTGGTCAACCGCGCCGCCAGCGCGTTCAACGCATCCTTCCGCACCTGCCCCGTCATCTTCTCGGCGCGGTCGAGGTCGTGCCGCACAGAGGCGAGGACCGCGGGAGCGAGGCCGTTGGACCGGGCCAGCTGATCGCAGTAGGCGCGCGCCACCACGAAGCTCGCCGGCCAGGCGAACTTCGGCTGATCCTGCGTATTGAAGTAGGTCAGGTGGACCATCTTCGCGGCAGCGATCTCGTTCTGCGAGATGAATCCGCTCGGCTTGAGCTCCAGGATATCGAGGCCGCGCGCGATCTCCGAGCTGACGATCACGCCGTTGTACCAATACGCCGACCAGGAGCCGGCGCCGACCATCTTGGTGGAATCCATGGGGCCGCGGTCGAAGTAGGCGATCTCCTTCGGGTGTGCCGCATCGGTCCAGTCGAACACCGAAATGCCGCCCTGGTACCAGGCCTGGACCATCACATCCCGGCCGGGAATTGGGATCAACGAGCCGTTGTGGGCCACGCAGTTTTCGTACTGGGTCTGTGGCGCCGTCATCTTGTAGTAACTCTGGAACCGCAGGGTGTCGTTCACGATCGTGAAAATCGCGTCGGCGCCCCACTCGTGGCGATCGGTTGCCCGGCACTTCGGCCCGCCCCCACCACCCCATTCATCGGAAAAGAGCAGTTTCGTACCATCGTTGTTGAACGTCGCCGAGTGCCAGTAGGAGAAATTCGAATCCGCCACGGCGCCGAGTCGCATCGGGTGCGCCGGATCGCTGAGGTCGAGCAGCAGCCCGTAGCCGCCGCAGGCGCCGCCTGCGCGCCGGATCGACGGATAGACGGTGATGTCATGGCACTGGCTCGGCCCGGGGCGTACGCCGTTCACCGTCCCCGGGGGCGGCGCGCCGACGATGGCATCCACGATCCCCTGCAGCGCATTGCGCAACGCTGTGCTGTCGGCCGCCGTCGGGGGCCCCGAGCCCTGGCGTGCTTTGACAACGCTGTCGAGCATCGGGTTGATGAATCCCGGTCCCACGATGATTTCCTGCCCGCGGATCGTCGCGGTGTAGCCGCCCTTGGCGCGGGCGGAATCCGCCGCCCGATGGGCGGCCGCGATGTCCTCCGCCGTTTCGGCGTGCGTGGGCGCTTCTGTCAGCCCCTGGAAGATCCGCGGCGAGCTCACGATCGCCGCCTGCTCGGGGTGAGCCAGCGGGACCTTGATGACTTCGATCCGGAACAGCGCCGACGTCGAGTCCTGGTCGGGGGCGAGCTTCGAGCACCCGGCCAGCTCATTGGGCGAGCGCACGCCGGCCGATCCCGAGATGTACACGTAGACGTTCGCCGAGTCGCTGGGATCGACCACGACCGTATGCGTGTGTGAGCCGCGGCAGGTCTGGACGTTGGCGATGTACTTCGGATTGGCGATGTCGGTGATGTCGAAAATGCGGATGCCGCGCAGCCGGTCATGGCTCACGGAATCGTGCACGCCGCCGGCGCCGCAGTCGAGCCGTCCGCCATTCCCCTCACCCGAGACGAAGAGCAGGTTGCGAAACACCGAGACGTCGCTCTGCGACGCCGGGCAGAGGTACCCGATTTTCAGCACCGGCTTCACCGGGTTCGTTATGTCCCAGACCTGATAGCCGTTGTAGTTGCCCTGGATCGCGTACGAACCGCTGAACGCGAGGTCGGAGTTCGTGACACCCTTGAACTTCTCCGACGCCGGAGTAGTCGAGACCAGCTTCAGGTTCCAGAACGCCTGGGCGGCGTTTTCGACGCCCGCTTTGAGGCCGACCCGCGGATCGGGGTTGGGAGCGACGGTCGACATGTTGTTGCCACCGCCTGAAGCGCAGGCGGCGAGCGTTGCGATCCCGACGACGAGCGACCACGTGCGCATCGGCAGCCTGGCGCGAACTGCGAATTCCATGGTGGGTTCCCCTGAGTGGACGATGACTGCGGGTGATTTCATTGGCCGCGTGCTCCGAAAAGCATCGCGCCGAGCATGCGCTGCATGCGATCGATCTCGGTCGTCTGGTCGGCGTAGACGTCCGACGCGAACTTGAAGACGATCTCTTCCTCTCCCGACCCCGTGCCGAACAGCTGATTGACCATCGTGATGGCACCGCGGTGATGCTGGATCATGAACTGCAGGAACAGCCGGTCGAAATCGGGGCCGCGCGCCTTGTTCAGCTCGGCCAGCTGCTCGGCGCTGAGCATCCCCGGCATGATCATCGACGAATCCATGCCCCCCATGCCGGGCATCCCCGGCATCATCGTCTGCGCGGCCTTCGGGTCCAGTACGGTCTGATGGCGATCGCGCAGCCACCGTTGCATCAGGTTGATCTCATCGGTCTGGCCGACCACGATCCGCTCACACAGCGCGCGCAGCGACGGGCCGGCGTCGTGGGTGGGCGCCCAGCTGGCCATCATCACCGCCTGCGCGTGGTGGTAGATCATCCCCGACATGAAGTGCACGTCGTTCTGTGTGAACGGCGCGAAGTGCCCGGCGGTGCTGGTGTCCACACGGCCCTGCGCAGTGACGCGCGCGGGTAGGCCGAGGGCGATCACCGCCACGGCCGCCATGATGCACGATCGTTTCATGGGACGAGACTCTCCTGACTACGCGAGGTTACGGAAATCGCCCTAAAACTGCTCCCCGCCACGGCGTCCAACAAGCAGCCCGGCGCCTCAATCTGAAACCGACGCGCGGGCGACGGACGGCTCAATTGCCAGGATTTCGTAAAGTCACGAGGCTCCTGGCGTAGAACTCCGCCCACTCTTCCCGGCTGCCGCTCTGCATATGGGCGTGGTGCCACTGCTGCAGCCGCTCAGCCAGCTCGGCGACGGCCACCGACCACCCGAGTATCGCCCGAAGGCGCGGAGCCAGAAACGCCGCGTACCATGTGGGCCACTCCGGGTCGGCTCCATTCGTCGTAGCGAACGCGCGATGGTGCGCCATCCCCGCCTCCCGCAACAGGGCGACGAGCTCGTGTGACGCGCCGGTCACGAGTGCGCCGCGGTCGCGGGGCTGCGGACACGGCCCCACACGAGCAGCACACCCCACAGCACGAGGAAGATGACGACCGCGTTCGCCAGCGCGAGAATCATGATGCTCAGCACCATCGGCGGCTCGAAGCCGGGATGGTGGATGCCGCAGCACATCGAGAGGCTGTCGAGCAGGGCGATCCCCGGAAGGTGCGCGGTGAGCACCAGCGGCACAGTGCGGTAGAGCGGCGGCATCGTCGACAACAGGGCGAGCCCGGCGAGGGGCAGCTCGATCGCCACCGTCCAGATCGCGGCGCGCCGCACCTGTTCCATGATTCCTCCGTGACGCGCTAGACCGGAGTGCGCTCGCGCTCGGACGGCAGGTTCGTCGGCGGTCGCCCCTGCACCAGCCGCCGCTCCACGAAATCGACCCGGTCCTCGAGCTCCGCCATGCGGCTCCCCAGCTCGGCTTCAAGCCGGGCGTGCTCGTCGCGCAGCGTGTCAAGCATTCCATGTTGTGCATCGGAACGGTATGTGGAGCGCAGACGGAACCAGAGCCACAGACCGGTCATTCCGGTGCCGGCGACAAGCAGGAAGGCGATGACGCCTTTGATGAACGCGATCATCGAAGCATCCATACTCACCTCGACCGTTCGGGTGCATTGCTCCCGTCCTCCCAACGGGCGGGAACAGCACCGGTTTCATACGCTGGCTGGCCTCGCGTCCGGGGTCAAGATGGGTCACACTCATCACGCGGCTGCTGTTCGCCGCGGTCCGGCCGATCGACCCCGCGTGGCGGGGAAACACGGACGATCCAGCAAACTCAACCACTTCAGCGCGTCGCGTGAAAGGCCGGGCGGCACGACTTTCGCTCCACTTGCGGGCGACACCAAAGCTCGGGAGCTTCCAGATCGTGACGCCGGGAGGGAGTCGGTGAGGGCTACTCTCGCCGCCATCGCCGATGGAGCGGGAGTCGGCGCGGGCGACAAGCTCAACGTGCAAGGGGTGTTCGACACCATCTTCGCCGAGGTGTTTCCCGCCGTCCACACGAAGATGGTCCTGGTCCTGCGTCTGCAGCTCGAGCCCGACGACTCCGACAGCGAGCATGCCATCCGCATCCGGCTGGTCGATCAGCAGGGTCGGCGCCTGTTCGAGCAACGCACGCGGACTCAGATCGGCAGCATCTCACCCGGGGACATGCCTGGCACCAACCTCATCGTCCAGCTGACCAACACCACGTTCCACGGTCCCGGGCGCTACCGGTTTCTGGTCGACGCGGGAGAGACTCACGTCGCGGTGCCGCTGCGCGTGGTGGGGCGCGAGCTGTGAGCGGCAAGCAACGGGCGGCCACGGCGCAGGCCATGCTGCTCGAGCTGTCGCGCCCGGAGCGCACCACCGGAGGGATCGAGGTCGCCACGCTGCTCGAAGCGTGGGGTTTCGTACGCGGCGGCCGGCTCAACGGGGAGGACGCCGAGACGGCGCTGTTCTACATCCACCCCGAGCATCGCTTCCTGCACATGTCGATCCCGATCGGCGGCCCGCTGCCGCGTCACGTCGTCGATTACGCCGCGCACCTCATCCGTTCGCTCGACGGAGCGGAGGCCACGGAGTAGGCATGCGGACGCCGACCTATCACGTGCGGATGTTCTGGCCGGACACGCGCCCCGACGGCACCGCCTGGTGGCTGGTGGCGTTCGAGGAGCTGCCGGGATGCATGGTGCAGGGAAGATCGATGAGCGAAGCCGAGGCACGGCTGTGGCGCATTCTCCCGGGCTACCTGCGCGAAATGCGACGCAGCAAGCAGTCGAT
>DATFSB010000248.1:0-4066 GCA_035262825.1 Gemmatimonadales bacterium
ACAGGAGCAACGTGGCCGTGAACCATCCCGAGGCTGTCTGTCGCATGGCTCGATGGTAACACGCGGCGGCGCCGCCGCCATCGGCCTCGGGCTTACTCAGGATTTCGGGGCGAGATAGTCCTCGGCGGCGACGATGCGCCACCGTCCGTTCCGCCGCATCCACGTATCGGTGAAGCGGTAGCGCCGCACGAACGTCCCGCCGCTGCCGTGACCCTCCAGCACGAGCCACCCCGTGACAACGGCGGTCGTGCCGAAGCAATGCACCACCATGTCCTCGTTGTGGGCGGCGGTGACGGTGTCGGCGCCATGCACGACGTCGTGCAGCACCTCGGCCCGGGTCTGGAGCCGGTCATTTTCGGTGTACACGAATACCGGATCGAGCAGGCGCTCGAACGTCGCGCTGTCGCGGCGCACGACGGCGCTGGCCCAACCATCCTCCAGCTGGAGCAAGGTCCGGACGTCGGGGTCTCTGGGCGCGCACCCCTGCAGCGCGAGGGCGAGGAGCAGGACCATCAGTTCGCCTTGAGGACGGCTTCGATGAAGTCGAGCGTCTTGGTGACGACCCAGGACGTGCTCACCACGTCGATGCCCATCGTGCCCGAGCGGTCGCCAGTCAGCGTGACCGCCTTGGCGCGTCGCGGTGACGGCTTGACGTCACGCTGCACCACGATGCCGCGCCGCGGATCGTAGCGAAAGATGATCGCCGACGAGAGCGCATCGGGGGTGTTGGCGGCGCGCGGCGTGAACGAGAGCGCGACGCTGGGATAGGCGTCGTCGCGGTCGGTATGGTCCCGAGTCGAGGCGTCGTGACCCGCGATGCGCAGCTGGGCCAGCACCTCCTCGAGCACCGGCCGGACCACGGTACGCAGGATGTCGCCGCCGGCGCGGCGGCGGCGCTCGCCTTCGACGTCCGACGCCGTCGCACTCTGCTGGGTCTTCGCCTTGCGCTCGGCGTAGGCCTCGAGCAGGCCGCGCAGCTTCGCCGTGCCGTCCGCATGCATGCCCCGCAACGTAGTGGTTAAATTCCCGCCGTGCCACCCGCGCCTTCCGAAGACTCGCTCCGCCTGCGCGTGCAGACCGCCCTTTCCGCCATTCCGCACCCCCGGCTCGGTGGCTCGCTCGCCGCGACCGTGGTGCACGAGCTCGAGGCCGGGGAAGACGGCCTCGTGTCGTTCACCTTCCATTTGACCCGCGAAGATCCCGCTACGCTCGTACGGGATGCGCGCAAGGCCGTCCAGGCGGTCGCAGGGGTGCGCGACGTGAAGATCAACGTCGTCGACCCCGGTGCGGGCGCTACCTCGGGAGCGACTGCCGCACCGCGGGGAGCCCCGGGCGTGCCGCCCCCACCGACGCCGCAGGAAATGCCGCAGCTCGGCCGGGTGCTGGCCATCTCGTCGGGGAAGGGCGGAGTCGGGAAATCGACGGTCTCGGTCAATCTCGCCGCCGCGCTGGCCCGGGCCGGCCATCGCGTCGGTTTGATGGACGCCGATATCTACGGTCCCAACGTCCCCCGCATGATGGGGGTGAGCGAAAAACCGCCCGTCACGGGCGGCAAGATCCAGCCGCTCTCCGCCCACGGCGTGAAGCTGATGTCGCTCGGGTTCATCGTCGAGCGCGACGCACCGGCGATCTGGCGCGGTCCGATCATCATGAAAATCATCCAGCAGTTCCTGCGCGACGTCGACTGGGGCGAGCTCGACTTCTTTCTGGTGGATCTCCCGCCCGGGACGGGCGACGCGCAGCTGTCGCTGGCGCAGACGATTCACCTGCACGGCGCGGTGATCGTCACGACGCCGCAGCAAGTCGCGACCGGCGACAGCTTGCGCGGCGCGAAGATGTTCGAGCGCGTCGGCACGCGGGTGCTGGGCGTGGTCGAGAACATGAGCTACTACGTTTGCGAGCATTGCGGCGAGAAGAGCGAGTTGTTCCTGTCGGGAGGCGGTGCCGTGCTCGCCCGGGAGCTGTCGGTCCCGCTGCTCGGCCAGATTCCGCTACAGGCGGGGCTCGCGGCGCTCGCCGATGCGGGACAGCCGGTCGTCGTCGCCGCCCCAGATTCCCCGAGCGGCCGCGCGCTGCGCGAGGTGGCCGAGCAGGTCGTGGTCCTGCTGCAGGCCGCGCCCGCCGCCGCCCGCACCGGGGGCACGCTCCCCATCACGCGCTAGCATGCAGCTGCCGCTCGCGGTCCTGCTGGTCATGCAGGGCGCGGGCGCATCTCCGCCGGCCGCGCTGCGGGTGGACCGCGCCGAGCTGCGTGCCGGGCTCGACACGCTGTACGCCGGCGCCTTTCCGGTGGCGGCGCAGTATTTCACAGAATTGTCGGCGCGTGACAGCGCCGATCCCGCCCCGGTGATCTTCCACGCCGGCGCCCTGATCTGGTGGGCGGCCGCCCAGAACTCGGACGACTTCGCCTCCGCCGCGATTGATTCGCTGCTGGGCCGCGCCATTACGCTGGCCCGCGCGTCGCCGCCCGGGGCCGACCACGACTTCTGGCTCGGCACCGCGATCGGCTATCGGGCACGGGAGCGCGAGCTGCATGGGCACGCCTGGAGCGCGGCCAGGGACGCCAAGGCGATGCGGGATGCCTACGCCAGAGTACTCGCCGCCGATTCGTCCTGCAGCGATTGCTGGCTGGGGCTCGGCCTCTACAGTTACGGGCTGGCGCGCGCCAGCGCGATCGCACGGTTCGTCGCCAAGCTCATCGGGCTGGGCAGCGGTAACGCCGCCGAAGGGATCGCGATGCTGCGGCGCGCCGCTACGGCGGGCGACCTGGCGCGCATCGAAGCGACGTGGGTGCTGGCGTCGGCGTTGCGCCGCGAAGCGGCGCGCGACCCCGGCCGTCGCGCCGAGCTGCGGGGCGATGCAGTGGCGCTGGTCGACGCGCTGGCCCAGCGCTTCCCCGCGAACCCTGTGTTTCAGCACTTCCTGAGAGAGATGTCGGACTCGTCGCCATGACGGAAGCGGCCGCCGGCGCGCCGGGCGTCCTCACACGCGGCCCGCTGCGGCCCGTCATTCTCCGCCTCTCCCTCCCCGCCGTCGCCATGATGGGCTGCCACTTCACCTTCGGTCTGATCGACGCGGTGTGGGTGGGACGGCTCATCGGATCCGCCGCGCTCGCCGCCGTCTCCACGGCCGGCTTTTACACGTGGATCCTCCTGAACCTCGGCGAGATGGTGGAGGTCGGGTTGATCGCCGTGGCGGCGCGGCGTCATGGCGCGGGCTCCCCCGAGCAGGCGGCGCGCGCAGCGGCGGCGGCGATCTGGTACGCACTCGGCGCCGGGGTCGTCGTCAGCGGCGTCGGTTTGGGCGTAACCGACCGGCTGTTCCATCTCATGACGGTCCCGGGGGACGTCGCCCGGCTGGGGCACGAGTATCTCACGACCTGGCTCGTCGGGGGGCCCCTCGTCTTCGGGTTCTTCGCGATCGAGGCGACGTTCCGGGCCTCGGGGGACACGCGGACGCCGATGTGGTTGCTCGCGTCCTCGGTGGTGTTATCGCTGACACTCGACCCGCTGCTGATCGCCGGAGTGGGCCCGTTCCCGCGCCTCGGGGTTGAGGGAGCGGCGCTCGCGTCGGTGATGGTGCGGGGCAGTGGGTTTCTCGTCGGCGTGGTGCTCGCGTTCCGCCGCGGCTTGATTCGACTCGGCGCGCCGGATTGGCGGGCGGTCCCGACGATGCTCGGCGTCGGCGCGCCGCTGGCGCTGGCCGGGGTGCTGCTGTCGATCATTTATATGTGGCTCACGCGCTTCACGGCCCGCTTTGGAACGGCGGCCCTGGCGGCGCTTGGTATCGGGCACAAGGTCGAAGGACTGGGGTTCATCGCGATCTCGGGATTCGCACTCTCGGCGGCGGCGCTGGTCGGACAGAACCTCGGCGCCCGCCAGGAGGCGCGCGCCCGTGCGGGCGTGCGGCTGACGACGCTCTATTGCCTCGTGGTGACGGTGCCGACGGCACTGGCATTCGTGACCATTCCCGAGACGCTGGTGGCGTTGTTCACGACGGATCCCGGCGTGATCGCCGACGGCAGTCTCTACCTCCGCATCGTCGCCTTCGCCCAGATCGGGCAGAC
>DATFSB010000249.1:0-2332 GCA_035262825.1 Gemmatimonadales bacterium
GCCTGGGTGCCGCGGCTGAGCGATGCCAGTCCGGTCTCCAGCAGTTCCGCAGCTTGGCGTACGTCACCGGCGACCGCGTCGCGCAGCTGAGCGCCGCGCCGGCCCGCGCGGATGTGACGTACCCGCGAGTCCATGTCGACCTGGACCAGGCCGGCGAGCGCCCAGCCGGCCACCGCCGGCCCGGGATCGGTGGGTTCGGTCCCCGCCTGCAGGGCGAGCTGTTCGGCGGCCACGCGGGCGAGGCGGTCCTGGATCTCCAGCCAGTGCGCGTGCAGCGCGGGCGTCTGCTTGACCATCGCCGCGAACGTCGTGGCGACGTGGGCGGCGAGCTCGTCGTCGAGCAGGTCGGATCCGTCCATGCTGGCCTCGAGCGCCCCGACGAAGGCATCGGTGAGCGACATCCCGGCCTGCCGGTCGCGCAGCGCGGCCGCCAGGCCGTCGATGAGCTCGTCGGCCTCGTCGAGCACCATCGATTCTTTGGTCGGGAAGTAGTTGTAGAGCGTCTTCATCGAGACGTTGGCGCGGTCGGCGATCTCCGACACCGTCACCGCGTCGAAGCCGCGACTGGCGAACATCGCGGTCGCGGCGTCGGAGATGAGATGGCGGGTGAGCCGGCGCTTGCGCTCGCGCAGCCCTTCGCCGGGATGTTCGGCGCGGTAGCGCGTCTCTTCGGCGTGCCGCACACGGCGCAGGCTGTCGATGATCTCCTCGCCCATCTCCTCGGCGATGACGCCGCCTAGGACGCGCCCGCCGGGTTCCCCGGTACCGATGACGCCGGTGTGTGGCTTGCTCATACGTCCACGATACCCCAAAACTTCACGCTGACTCATCCCTACAGCTTGATCTATCTCTATAACATGTGTACTTTTACAAATACGAACTAAATCGCCTGCCCAGACCGAGGAGCTCGCCCACGCGGTATCACGACGGACAGACACACCCAACCAGCTCAATCCGTTTTGCACGCCACCAACCACCAGGACCGTCCGCAGATCGATCCGCAGCCGAAATCGCGACAGACGGCGCACCAGCCTGCGTCGAGTTGAAAGGAGCATCATGAAAGCCGCACAGTTCAGCCGATTCGGAGGCCCCGAGGTCCTGGAGATCGTGGATCTTCCGGACCCGCATCCGGGTCCCGGTCAGGTCCGGATCGTTGTGCACGCGGCCGGAATCAGCGCAACAGACCCCAAGCTGCGCGCGGGCACGTTGAGGTTCGGTGCACAGCTCCCCCAGACAACAGGTCGCGACGTCGCTGGGGTGGTCGACGAGATCGGCGAGGGCGCGACCGACGTGGCCGTCGGCGATCGAGTGTTCGGCGTCTCCGACGACGGCGCCGGCGCAGCCCAGCTGGCCCTGCTGACCTTTCGCGCGATCATTCCCCCCTCACTCGGGTTCGTCGATGCCGCCGGACTCCCGGTCGCCGTCGAGACGGCCACCCGCGCGATTGACCAGCTGGGGGTAAAAAGCGGCAGCACGCTGTTCATCAACGGCGCCTCCGGCGGGATCGGCAGCACGGCCGTCCAGCTCGCCGCCGCGCGCGGTGCGCGCGTGATCGGCGCCGCCAGTGCTGCCAACCAGAACTACCTCAGCTTGCTGGGCGCGGAGCCCGTGACATACGGCGAGGGCATGATCGAGCGGGCCCGTGCGCTCGCCCCGGGCGGCGTCGACGTCGCACTCGATGTCGCCGGGAGCGGCGTCCTGCCTCAGCTCATCGACCTCGCCGGCGGCTCGCAGAACGTGATAACGCTCGCCGACTTCGACGGTTCGAAGGAGCACGGCGTGCGATTCAGCAGCGGATTCGCCGACGGTCACGCCTTCCACTCACTCGCGGAGGTAGGTGAACTAATCGAGGCCGGGCGATTCTGGCTTCCCGTCGACCGGACCTTCCCGCTTACCGAGATCGCCCAAGCGCATCGCGCCAGCGAGCACGGTCACGTACGAGGCAGGCTGGTGCTGGTGATCGGCTGATGGCGGCGGGACGGTGACACGGGTGACGGTGTGCCCCGGTTACGATTCCTGGTCCGGTCGGTGCCTACGCTCGCGTGCGCCGGGGAGAGACGAAGACACCGGTGAGGCTGGCCGGGCGGTGGCGCAGCTCGCCGACGACGGCTCCGCCGAGCAGGCGCCAGAACCCGTCGCGCGGGGCGTCACGGAACAATGCGCCAAGCCACCGGCGGTCCAGGCCGAAGTTCACGATCCCGGCGGTGACATCGACGAGGTCTGCCTGCCGGACCAGCTCGACCTCCAGGCCCATGGCCAGCCGCGACCGCGGCGCGTGGTGCTGCTCGCAGGCGTCCATGCAGCGCTGCAGCCGCTCGGGCGGCCAGCCGAA
>DATFSB010000250.1:0-16966 GCA_035262825.1 Gemmatimonadales bacterium
GGGGGGGCGGCATTCTGCTGCTCCTGATCGTGCTCGCCGCGCACAAGAAGGTGTTGCGACTGTTCGGCGTAGTGATCGTTCCGGAGGACTCGGTCGGGATCGTCACCAAGAGATTCGTGTTGCTGGGCTCGACCAGGACGCTGCCCGACGGGCGCATCATCGCCCTCAGGGGCGAGGACGGTATTCAGGCGGATACGCTGGCTCCCGGACTCCACTGGTGGCTGTGGCCGTGGCAATACGCGACCACGCTGCAGCGCTTCGTGGTGCTGCCGGAGGGGTCGATCGGCATCGTGGAGGCACGGGATGGAGCTCCGATCGCCGTTGGTCGCGTGTTGGGCAAGCGGGTGTCCTGCGACTCCTTTCAGAATGCCCGCGCCTTCCTGTCCAACGGCGGCGAACGGGGGCCCCAGCTCGCGGTGATTCCGCCGGGCAGCTATCGCATCAATACTGCGCTGTTCGTCATCAAGCCCTGCCCGGCGATCGAGATCCCCTCCGACAGGATCGGCCTCGTAGAAACCATGGAAGGGACGTCGCTGAGCACCGCCTCCGGCGACATCACGGGCCCGGTGATCGAAGGCCACACTTCATTCCAGGACGCGCAAGCGTTCGTGGATCATCACGGGCGCAAAGGTCTCCAGGAAGAAGTGCTGTTGCCGGGCCGGTACTTCATCAACCCGAAGTTCGCCCAGGTCGAAGTCGTCGACATGACGGTCGTCCCGATCGCGCACGTCGGAGTGGTGATTTCCTACGTCGGGACGCATGGCGAGGATGTCACGGGCGTGGAATTCAAGCACGGCAACATGGTGCTCAAGGGCCAGCGCGGGGTGTGGGTGGAGCCGCTCGACCCCGGCAAGTATCCCATCAACCCTCGTACGACGAAACTCGAAATGGTGCCGACCGCGAACGTGGTGCTCAACTGGGCCACCGGCAAGACCGAGGCGCACAAGCTGGACGAGCGGCTGTCCAGCATCACGGTGCGGTCGCAGGACGGGTTCACGTTCAATCTCGACGTGTCCCAGATCATTCACATTCCGCGCAACGCGGCTCCCAAGGTCATCGCGCGCTTCGGGAGTATGGCCAATCTCGTCACCCAGGTGCTCGAGCCGACGATCGGCAACTACTTCCGCAACGCGGCGCAGAAGTCGGACGTGATCGACTTCCTGAAGGAGCGCGTCAACCGTCAGAGCGAGGCGCGGCAGGCGATCACGACGGCGCTCACCGAATACGACGTGGGGGCCGTCGACACGCTGATCGGCGACATCGTGCCGCCCGAAGCGCTGATGAAGACGCTGACCGATCGGAAGCTCGCCGAACAGGAGCGGGTGACGTACGGCACGCAGAAGCAAGCCCAGGAGGTGCGCAAGGAGCTGGCCCAGGCACAGGCGCAGGCCGACACCCAGCCGCAGGTGGTGAACGCGGAACGCCAGGTGGAGATCGCCTCGTTCGAGGCCCAGACCAGAATCAAGCGCGCCGAAGGCGACGCGCAGTCGAAGCGGATCAACGCCCAGGCCGATGCCAACGTATTGCAACTGGTCGGTGAGGCGGAGGGCAAGAAGATCACCGCGGTGGGCAACGCGGAAGCGGAAGTGCTGAAGCTCAAGGGCGAAGCCATCAACCCCGGCAACTACGCGACGATCGAAGTGGCTAAGGCGCTGGCGTCGAGCGGGATGAAGCTGGTGCCGGATGTGGTCGCCGGTGGGGGAGGGAACGGCGGTGGCGGTTCTCTGGTGGATGTGCTGCTCGCACAGCTCATCACGGGCAAGTTGGTTGCGCAGCCGCCGGAAACCAGAAAATGAACCCTCCTTAAGGCTCACTAGCCGAACGACAAGCCTCGCACCGATTCTCGGTGTTGAGGCTTTTCGCTTCACCCCCTTGACAGCGGCAGTCCGCTGTGGCAGTATAGGTAACCAACTGATTACGCATATGGAGTCCATGATGGCTTCCTTGCTGGGATACAGGTTCCCAATCGGTTACCGATATGGCTCGCGCACTGTCGCACGCTGACGTCTTCCACGCCATCGCCGATCCGACGCGGCGCGGCATTCTGGACCGCCTCCGCGCCGGACCGACCCCCGTCAACGCCCTCGCCGCCGACTTCCGCCAGAGCCGGCCGGCGATCTCGCGACACCTACGCGTGCTCAAGGACGCGCGCCTCGTCGCGGAAACCAAAGTCGGACGCGAGCGTCGCTATCGACTCCAGCCGGCGCCGCTGCAGCAGGTTGCCGGCTGGGTCGAGGGCTATCGCGCGTTCTGGCTCACCTCCCTCACGCAGCTCAAACACTACCTGGAGCAGCAATGACCGCTGGTATAAGCCCCACGCCACGCTCCGTTGCGGATGTCACGGCGGGCGTCATTCACGCCAGCGTCGAGATCGCCGCGCCGCCCGAGCGCGTCTTCCGGGCGCTCACCGACGGCAGCGAGGTGGTGCGCTGGTGGGGATCTCCCGACACGTACCGGCTGGAGGAATTCACCGCTGACCTGCGCGTCGGCGGCCAGTGGCGCTCGCGTGGCGTTGCGGCCGACGGCAAACCGTTCCAGGCGACGGGAGAGTTCCTCGAGGTCGATCCCCCGCGGCTGCTCGTCCAGACGTGGAATCCCGATTGGGCTCCGGGCCTGAAGACGACATTGACCTACCGGCTCGACGCGATCCCGGGCGGTACCCGCCTGACATTGCGCCACGAGGGGTTCGGCGCGCACCGCGAAGCGTTCGAAGGCCACACGCGCGGGTGGGAGCGCGTGCTCGGCTTCCTCAACGACTACGTCACGGCCCGTGCGCGACCGGGGCTCGCGGCACGGTTTTTCAACCCACTGCGGCTCGCCGCCGTCGTGCTGCTGCTCTTCTGCCTGGGACACTCGCTGGGCGCGCTGGTGAATACGCCGAGCTTCGGTGCGCAGTCGGACGCGGTGTGGTCGGCGATGCGAGCGACTCACTTTCGCTGTCAGACCTCCGATTGCACCTGGTTCGGCTTCTATGAGGGCTTCGGTTGGAATGTGTCGATCTTCTTCCTTATGTCGGCCGCGATCGCCTGGTTCCTGGGGGGGCTCGACCGCCAGCGGCTGCGCTCACTGGCGCCGATCGTGTGGGCCCTCTTTCTCGCGAACGTCGCCGGCGCGGTCCTGGCGTTCACTTGGTTCTTCGCGGCGGCGCAGATCTTCGCGACGGCTGCCGCCGTACTGCTCGCCGTATCATGCCTGCGCCTCAGGGCGTGAGCCTGGTCGCTCTCAAAGTCTTCCTGGAGACCGCTATGTCGACCCGCAACGTGATCGAGACGTACTTCGCGCAGCTCAAGGCAGGGAAGGGGTGGGAAGCACAGCTGGCAGAGGATGTCGCGTTTACGAGCTTCACGAGTCCCATCAAGCAGCTCGCTGGCAAGACGGCGTATCTCGAGGCGACGAAGCGCTTCTACTCGACGATTCAGTCGTTCGAGCTGCGCGCGTTGATCGTGGACGGGGCGAACGCCTGTGCGCTGACGCGCTATCAGCTGAAGGGGCCGGCGGGCATCTTCCAGAGCGACGTCGCCGAGATTTTCAGCGTGCGGGACGACACGATCGGCTCGCTCGGGATCTATTTCGACACGGCCCCGTTCCCGAAGTAGACGCAGCCCCCTGATTGGTCTTCAGAGGGCTGCGCGCATTTCTCGAGCTCAGTTCCAGTTGTCGATCTTGAGGTCGCCGGGGGACGGTTTGCCTGTGCCGGTCTCCGCCAGCGCCCGGAGGCTCAGCAGGAAAGTCGCCCACTTCATGCTGCAGTGCGC
Organism: Gemmatimonadales bacterium; assembly: GCA_035262825.1. Taxonomy (GTDB): domain Bacteria; phylum Gemmatimonadota; class Gemmatimonadetes; order Gemmatimonadales; family GWC2-71-9; genus DASTHG01. The sequence goes on from DATFSB010000250.1 coordinate 3,756, forward strand.
GGTGAATTCGACCGCTTCGCGCCAGTTGCGGTGGCCGAACACCAGAATCGTCTGGCCGTCCTGCTGCGAGACGTCGAACGTCACGTCTGTGCCGATCCATTCCGGCGGTCCATCGGTGATGCGCCAGTGCACCGCCTTGTCCGGTTCCACCTTGGTGATCTTGAAGTCCATTTTGCCGATCTGTTTCCCGGCCGAATCGGTGAACCGCGCGGTCATCGACCCGCCGGCCCCCGACGCACCGGTGGTGTCTTCCGTCCACCAGCCCGCCACGCCTGCGACGGTCGATACGGCCTGGAGGACCTTGGCGACGGGCGCCTTGATGCCGATTCTATGGATAATGTCGATCATGGCTCAGTTGTCTCCTCTTGGGTTTCGACGAATGCCTTGAGTCGTTCGGCCGCCGCGTCCCACTGTGCGGCGACGTGATCCAGGTACTGCCGTGCGATCTCCAGTCGTTTCGCGTCCAGATCCCAGATTTGCTCGCGTCCCAGTTTGCGGTGGCGCACCAGGCCCGCTGAGCCGAGCGCGTAGAGGTGCCGGGTGATCGCCTGACGCGTGACGCCGGCGCCGTGACTCAGACGCGTGATCGAAAGCGGACCTTCGGTCGACAGGCGCCTGAGCAGCCGCAACCGAGTGGCGTCGCCCAGGGCGACGAACACGGGGACGGCGTCGCGCTCCCGCGGTGCCGTTCCCCCTCTCGCGGAGGGAGAGGAGGTCAGGGGGTGAGGACGGCTACGCGACATACCGCTCGAGATTCTTGATCTGGCCGCTCCAACCGCCGTCGTTCATGCGGTACGCCTCGGCGCGGCGCGCCAACGGGATGCGGTCGAAGCCCGATTCGACGATCGTGAGCGCGGTGCCCGCGCCGCTGGCCGTCTCTTCCAGCGTGAACTCGACGAGGGTCGTCGGCTCGGCCGAGTAGTCGACCTTGGGGTCGATGGGGTAGGGGTGCCAGCGATAGGCGAAGTACCGCTCCGGCTCGATGCGCTGGATCTGCATCTCGATCTTCAGATGTTCGTAGCCCTTCGAGGTGATCTGGCCCCGGGTCGTGGCACCCTCGGCGAACGCGCCGTCGAGCTTCACGTTGAACCAGGCGGCGAACTGGCTGGCATCGGCGATGGCGCGCCACACGCGCGAGAGCGGAGCGCGCAGCTCCACCCGCTTTTCGATGCGGTCGGTACTCGCCGCCTGTGGGGTGGGCTGGGTCTTGGCAGTCATGTGCAACGGTCCTCTCGGTACGGGTTTCGATGTTATGCAACCTACATGTTGCATATCATACCTCGGTCCGGAAAGATGTGCAAGGGGGATGTTGCGTTTCGAGCGCCCGCGCGGGAACCAGATATGCAACATATGCGTTGCATATATCGAACGGCGTTGCCATCGGGGCAGAACGCCAATTCTCGCACCAGTGAGGAGCACGGACCGTATGAAGCTCACCGACACGAACTACACCACGACCTTTACCGTGGACCAGACCCCACGGGCGGTGTTCGACGCCATCAACCACGTTCGTGGCTGGTGGTCCGGAGTCATCGCCGGTGACACGGACAAACTCGGCGCGGAGTTCACGTACCGTGTCCCCGATATTCACTACTCCCGCTTGAGAATCGTGGAATTTGTGCCCGGCAAGCGAGTCGTCTGGCACGTGCTCGACAGCGACATCAGCTATACCAAGGACCGAACCGAGTGGAACGACACCAGCATCATTTTCGACATCGTCGCGAAGGAAGGCCGGACCGTCCTGCAGTTCACGCACGTCGGCCTGGTACCGGCGGACGAATGCTACGACAGCTGCTCGGACGCCTGGCGCAGCCTCATCAACGGCAGCTTGCGCCAGCTGATCGTTACTGGGGAGGATCAGCCCGACATTTTCGCGACGAGCCGGGAAGCGCAATCCTGACTGGTCCTGTCGGTCATGGAGCGAGAAACACCACCTCCCGCACCTCGCACTCGCCCACCCACGTCGGCCAATGCTTGACGTGGAGCTCCATGAACTGCCGCGCTGCGTCGAGCGCCTCGGCGCGCGTCGCCGCCGCCAGGACGGCGTAGCCGCCAACGACTTCCTTGGCCTCCGTGAACGGGCCATCGGTGACGACGAGCTTCCCGCCCGTCATGCGGATCCTGAACCCCGCCGCACTCGGCGCCAGGCCGCCGGTTTGAATCACCGAGCGCTCCTTGAGGGACTGCGCCACGAACTTGTCCATCTCCGCGAGCAACCCGGCGGGCGGGGGTCCCTGGTTTTCCGCTGACTTGATAATTGAAAGGAAAGGCATGTCCGTCTCCAGATCCGAGGGTGAGAGGCCGAAGGACCCGGCCTCTGTCACCCTAGCGACGAACGATGTACGCGAGAATCGACACCGCTACTGCAGGGAAAACGCCCACACGGCGCCATCACCCGCCACCAGCACGTACTGCCGGCCGTCCAGGGTATAGGTCTGCGCGGCGTTGTCGACGGCGCCGATCTGCGCATGCCACAGCGGTACCGGGGGGGTACGCCCTTGCAGCTTCAAGGCGACGAAACTTCCGGCTCCGTCGTTGGCGAACAGCAGACCGCCCGCCGTCGTGAGCAAACCGCTGCCGCCAAATCCCATGCCGAGGCGGTATTTCCAGGCGAGCTTCCCGGTCTGGTAGTCGATCGCGACGAGCGAGCTCCCGGATCCTCCCACGTAGTCCTGCTCGCTCCCGCCCAGCCCCACGAGCATACGCGGATCCGTGTTCGTCAGGTAATACATCGCGTAGATCTCGTGCAGCGGGACATACAACAGCCCGTTCTGGGGGTCGTATGACGGTGGCGGCCAGTTCGTGGCACCGCCGTTGTCGGGCGAGACGAGCGCGCCGGCGACGGTGTTTTCCTTCGCCGGATCTCGCACCGGCTGTCCTTTGGCGTTGATTCCGGCGGACCAGTTGGCGGCGTCGGAGTACTTCGAGGTGACGAGATGCTCGCCGGTGGTCCGGTCCAATACGAAGAAGTAGCCGTTACGCGAGGCCTGCAGCACCAGCTTGCGCGGCTTTCCTGCGAACGTCGCGTCGACCAGCACCGGCGCCTGGGTCGCATCCCAGTCGTGGGTGTCGTTCGGTGCCACCTGGTAGTACCACATCATCTTGCCGGTGTTGACGTTCACGGCCACGATCGAGCCGGTGTAGAGGTTGGTGTGGGCATCGCGCGGGGCGCGCAGCGCGCCGGTGTAGGCCGGCGTGGGATTCCCGGTCCCGAAGATGTACGCCTGCGTTTCGGGATCATACGAGCCCGGCATCCAGACCTGCGCGCCGCCGTGGCGCGCGGCGTCGAGACTGCCCCAGGTCGCGAGCGCCGGGTCCCCTTTCTCCATCGGCACCGTGTAGAACTTCCACTGCAGATCGCCGGTCCGAGGATCGAAGGATTGCAGGAATCCCGGCGAATCGAGGTCGTCGCCCGTGCCGACGAGAACGTGATTGCCCACTACCACGGGAGCCATGGTCGAGAAGTACTGCTGGTTGAAGTCGGAGATCTCCTTGTGCCAGCGCTCGGCGCCGGTCTTCGCGTCGAGCGACACGAGGTAGTCGTCGGGCGTCTCGAAGAACAGCCAGTCGCCGTACATCGCCGCGCCGCGGTTGCCGATGTGCGTGCCGCCGCGGGATTTCCAGAAGTAGTGCCAGAGGATGTGCCCGTCCCTGGCGTCGATCGCCCAGACGTTGTCCGGGGACGTGACGTACAGCATGCCGTTCACCTGGAGGATCGATCCCGAGAGGCGCGGGGATCCGCTCGTCGACCCCGGCATGTTGACGGGCTCTTCGGCGACGCCACCGGTGATGGCGGGCGGCCCGGGAGGCGCTCCCCACCAGTTGAAGTCGCCGCCTCCCGGCCCGGCCGTCAGGCGCCGCACCCAGGCGAGTGAGAGGTTGTGCACGTTGGCCGTATCGATCTGCTGCAACGTGCTGAAGCGGCGCTGGGAATAGTCCCCCGCGTAGGTCGGCCAGGCATCGGTGGCGGGCCTTGTCAGCATCGCGGAGTCCAGGCCCTGGCCGACGAGGGTCTCGCGAGCCAGGCACGAGCACGTCAGAAGAAGAAGCGCGGCTGTTCTCGTCATTGGTCTTGGAACCTCATAAGCGGCGGTCGGAGATGCGGACCGCCGCCTCATCATTTCAGCGTCACCAGATACGCTGTCAGGTTGTGGATGTCCGCGTCGCGCCACTGCGGCAGCATGTCGAGATGCCACTGGAACGGAATGTTCATGACGACCTTCGGGATCGTGTCGCGCCGGGCGAAGCTGTGGTAGGTGCCGGTCGAATCCCGCAGCGCGACGATGAACGCGGAGATATGATCGATCTCTCCCTCGAAGCGCTGTCCCGACGGCAATGTGACGGTCACCGTCACGGGCCGCGGCTTCGCCGTCGTCGAGCCGGCCGAGCGGCGACGCCCGCCGAAGTTGCTCCCCGAGACGATCAGGTTCTGCAGCATCTTGGGCTCGTAGCGGCCGCCGATCCCCGCGAAATCGCCCGTCACCGAATGGCACTGGGTGCAGCGCCCGGCGCCATTGAAATAGGCCGCTCCCAGCTTCGCGTCGCCGACCAGGATGTCGAGGGCGCTGGGCGTGCCGCGATCGGACAGCGGCTGGCCGTGCAGCCAGGCGGCGATGTCCGAGATGTCGGACGCGGAGAGCGCGAACTTCGGCATTCCCAGGGCGGGGATGCCGTTCTGGACGATCGGCGTGATCGTCTCGCCGTCCTGATCGCGCAGCACCACCGCGTCCCGTACGAGGTTCGGGCCCTTCTCCCCGCCGCGCGCATCCGAGCCGTGGCAGAAGCTGCAGTTACTGCGAAACAGCTGCTGCCCGTGCGCGACCTTCTCGGGAGGAGCCGGAGGGTGCTCGGGGTAGTCGGGCGGGCGGTCGGCGCTGGCCGCGGGAGCCGGCGCCGGACGGGGTGGAGTTTTTTTCGGAGCCTGCTGCGCTACGAGTGACGTCGCGCAGGCGACGATCAGGAAACCGGAAAACGGCAGTCGCATCGGTAGCATCCCCATTGGCGCGGACCGCTGTAATAGTGCGGTCCGCGAGCCAATGGGGGAAGTCTCGCTAGCGATTGATCCAGTACGACAACTTCACCAGGAAGCTGTTGTCGGCCCGCAGGTCGAACAGGTCGCTCAGGTCGCCGCCGAAGCTGCGGGTCCCCTCGATTCCGGTGAATCCGCGGCGACCCTGGCTCCACACGACGAACAGCGTGGACCCGGGCCGGTACTCCCAGCGGAATACGACGTTGGACCGGAACTGTTTGTAGTTGAAGCCACCGACGTTGTTCGTGTACGCGGTGTCGCCGTACGCCTGATAGCGGTTGGCATAGGCGTCCGCCCGCGGCGTGGCCGACAGCTCGCGCACGTTGCTGAACGTCCCCTTGGAAATGAACGGCTGCCCGTACACCTGCAACGACATGTTGGCCGTAAAAGGGTAGGTGAACCGCAACGTGATCGAGAACTGCTTCTGCTCGAGGTGTCCGAACAGGTAATGCGTCACATTGACGGAATCCACCGTCGAGCCCAGCGGCTGGATGTCGTTGCGCGAGCGCGAGAAGCTGGGTGAGAGCGAGGCCGTCACGCGCGACGCGAGCTTGAAGTCGACCTCCGGCGACAGGCTGATGCTGTGCGAGCGCCCGCCGTCGCCCTGGAAGTAGTTCATCCAGAAATAGGTGACGATCGGCTTGCGGTCATCGCCGTTGATCCCGAGCCAGGGCGAGATGTAGGCGTCCTGGCGCACCGCCGGTCCACCGCGCGCGCACGAGTAGCAGTAGGTCTTGCCCAGCTGTCCGATCGTGCCGCCGAAATGAAGCGACCACGTGTTCGTGAACGTCGTGTGGGTGTTGGTATTGAAGGCCCGCTCTTCGGGCAGTCCCCCCGTCGTCCAGAACTGCCACCAGTTGAAATTCCACTGGAACCGCTGATAGAAGGCGCGGCGGTGGCGGTCGAAGTAGCCGGCCCAGGTGCTCCACGCGACCTGATCGGCGCGTTGCAGATACCCGAGGTCGTTGATCTCGAAGCCGGGAGAGCGGCGCTCGATGTTCGACTGGAACAGCACGTGGGCGCCGCCCACCTTCCCGAACTGCAGCATTTCGTCGTCGCCTGCGAGCGACGTGCGCGTCGAATCGAAGCCCAGGTGCGCGTCGGGTCGTTGGTAGAAGTGCGTGGCGTCCCGCTGCGTCGCCGCGATCGCCGCGGAGCTGCCCGTCACCCGGCTGGCGACGGCCGACCCCGAGAGCTCGTACGTCCCGCCGGGGAAACGGTGGCGGAAGTCCATCCCGCCGACCGTGGCGCTCGAGTGCAGGTAGGGGTTGGTCCAGGAATTGTTGTCCCGATTCACCGCGGTGACGATGCCGCCGATGCTGCTCTCCCCGCCGCGCAGATCCTGACGCAGCCGCAGCACGCCGTAGTTGGTCAGCGGCTCGATCGTCACGCCGCCGACCCCCCTCTCGTGCGCGGTCACGGCATCGAGCGCCCCGATCGCCAGCCCGCCGGGCAGGCGGCCGGTGAGCTTGGCGGCGCCGAGAATCGTCGTGAATGCCGAGGAAGTGGTATCCGAGTACACCCCGGCGAGCTCGGGCGCGCGCCCGATGCGGCGCGAATACACGAGCCCCTCACCGCTGCCGCAATCGTTCACCGCGGAACAGTTGACACTGAACTGGAATGTCCCCGCGCCCTGCACGAAGAACGGCCGCTGCTCGCGGAAAAACGTCTCGAACGCCGACAGGTTCAGCACGCCGGGGTCGGCCTCGACCTGACCGAAGTCCGGGTTGACGGTGGCGTCGAGCTTCAGGTTCGACGCAACGCGGTACTTCAGGTCGCCGCCGATGGTGAGGTCTTGCTGCCGCCCGATGCCGGTCGCGGTGAATTGTGAAACGTTCTTGGTGACGAGATAGGGCGCCGCTTCGAGCCGGCGCGGCTCCTCGAGGCCTTCCAGTCCATTGACTTCGCCGAACTGCGACACGAACCCCGCCTGCGACTGGCGGAACAGCGGCCAGCTCACCCGCTGCGAGTAGCGATAGAGGTCGCGATCCACTGTGAGCCCGAAGGTGTGCGTGCGCTGGCGACCGTAGGGCAGCTGCGACAATGGGATCCGGAACTCCGCGGTCCAGCCGAGCGAATCCACCCGCGTGGCGACATCCCAGACCGCGTCCCACGCGAAATCCTCGTTGCCGTCGTTGAAGATCTGCGCGTCGAGCTTCACACCCGACGGGTTCACTCCGAACTCGAAGCCGGTACGGCGGTCGTGGTAGGAGTCGAGAAACAGCCAGACCATGTCGGACGGGGTGAAGTAGTCGCGCCGGGCGAGGACGGTGATGATGCTGTCGGGGTGCGGATCGAACGCGCGCACAAAGACGTAGAAGTTGGCCGCGTCGTACGCGATCTTCGCCTCCGTCGGCAGTTTCGGGGGCCCGCCCTCGGTCGGCCGCCATTCCTGGAAGCCGGTGACCGGCGTCGCCTGTTTCCACACGGCGTCGTCGTCGCGCCCGTCGATGATCGGAGGTCGATCGGCGCGGGTCGCGGTCACCCCGCGCGGCGCGGGAAGGGGTGGGTCGGGGGCCTGCATGGCAAACGTGACGGCTGCAAGAAGCGGTACGGCGACGAGCATAGACCTTCCGCGAGGGTTCCCTGATAGGACAACGGAACCGCACGAATGGTTGTGTCAGTCCGGATTGCGTCTTGCCGACGGGAGAGGCACAATGATGCTGAATCGTTACATCAAGCCACTCACCCCTGAGGAGAAAGCGCAATGCGTTACCTGCGGCTGGTAGCGGGCATAGCGGTGGTCGCAGCCGGCAGCGGTGCCTCCCAGGCCCCTCGAGCGAGCGCTGACGCCGGGCGTCGTGCCCGGGCCCTCCTCAGCCAGATGACTCTCCAGGAAAAGATCGGTCAGCTCTATCTGTCCGCGGGCGTCGCCCTCGGTGGCTTCGTCACCATGGCCTCCGATTCGGATATCATCGGCGGCCGGGTGGGCGCCATCCTGTGGCTCGCCAATCCGAAGGAAATGAACCGGATGCAACATCTCGCGGTCGAGAAGAGTCGACTGCATATCCCGCTGCTCTTCGGTCTCGACGTCATCCATGGCTATCGCACGCTGTTTCCGATTCCGCTGGGGATGGCGTCGTCGTGGGATCCGGCGGTCGAGGAGCAGGCGCAGGCGTTCGCGGCGGGCGAGGCGAAGAGCGCCGGGATCCGGTGGACGTTCACCCCGATGGTCGACATTGCCCGCGACGCCCGCTGGGGGCGCATCCAGGAGGGCGCCGGCGAAGACTCCTATCTCGGCGCGGCGATGGCACGGGCGCAGGTGCGCGGGTTTCAGGGAGCAACGCTGGGCCCGTCGAGCGTCGTCGCGTGCGTCAAACACTACGCGGGATACGGCGCCGCCGATGGTGGTCGCGACTACGACGCCTCGTACGTCCCCGAAGAGCTGATGCAGAATGTCTACCTGGTCCCGTTCCACGCCGCCGTGCAGCAGGGCGTGGGCAGCATCATGTCCGCGTACATGGACTTGAACGACGTGCCCGCGAGCGGCAACCGCTGGCTCCTGACCGACGTGCTGCGCCGTGAGTGGGGTTTCCGCGGGTTCGTCACCTCCGACGCGATGGCGATCGCCAGCCTCGTGGTGCACGGCTTTGCGGCCGATCCCGCCGATGCGGCTTACAAAGGAATCAGCGCGGGCGCGGGAATGGATATGGCGACGCAAACGTTCCGCGACCACCTGGCGGCGCTGGTGACGAGCGGCAGAGTCACGCGCGCGCAGATCGACTCGGCGGTGCTCCCGATCCTCACGGTGAAGCTCCAGATCGGATTGTTCGAGCACCCGTACGTGGACGAAACCGCCATCCTCACCGATGTCAGCTCCGAAGGCCGGGCGTTGGCCCGGAAGCTCGCGAGCCGTTCAATGGTGCTGCTCAAGAACGACAATCATGTCCTGCCGCTCGCCGGCACGGTCAAGAACGTCGCCGTCATCGGCGGCCTCGGCGACTCACCCGCGGACATGACGGGAGGTCCGACTCCGGCCGGCGTGTTCGGACAGGGGAAGGACGCTCCGGCGGTTACCGTCCTCGCCGCCCTGAAGGATCGGCTCGGCGCGCAGGCGCGGATCTCCTATGTGCCGGGGCCGTCGCTGTCGAAAACGTTCCCTTCCTTCTTTGATGCATTCCTCGGGCATTCACCCACGCCGCCCCCGACCCCGGCGGAGGTCGCGGATTGGATTGCGAAAGCGAAAGCCGCGGCGGATTCGGCCGACGTGATCGTCGCCGTGCTCGGGGAGCCCGCCTTCATGAGCGGGGAAGGAGCCTCACGCGGGACGCTCGACCTCCCGGGGATCCAGGAGCAACTGGTCGAAGCGGCGGCGGCATCCGGCAAACCGCTCGTCGTCGTGCTCGAGAACGGACGGCCGCGGGAGATCAACTGGCTCGCGGGCCACGCGGCGGCGATTCTCGAAGCGTGGTTCCCCGGCGTGGAAGGCGGCAACGCGATCGCCGACGTGCTGTTCGGCGACGTGAATCCTGGCGGGAAGCTGCCGGTGAGCTGGCCCCGCGGCGCGGGCCAGGAGCCGCTGTACTACAATCACAACCTCACGCAAATGCCGGAAAGCGATCCGCAGTTCACGTCGCGCTACTGGGACATTTCCAGCAAGCCGCTCTATCCCTTCGGGTACGGTCTCAGCTACACCACGTTCCGCTTCGATAGCCTCCACCTCACGAAGACGCGGATGAAGGCGGGGGACTCGGTCGCGGTGCGTGTGAACGTCACCAACACCGGCACGGTGGCCGGCGACGCAGTCGCGCAGCTCTACATCCACCAGCGCTCCGGCTCGGCGTCCCGTCCGGTGCGCCAGCTCGAAGGGTTTCGCCGGGTGACGCTGAAGCCGGGTGAGACACAGACGCTGCACTTCTCCTTGAGCAGGAACGAGCTGCAGTTCTGGAGCACGCCGGCGAAGCGCTGGGTGGTCGAGCCCAGCGTTTTCGACGTGTGGGTTGGAGAATCGTCGACCGCCGAGCTGCACGCGGAGCTGACGATCGTGCCCTGAGCACGCCACCATAGATACGGGAGCGCGCACATGATCACGAGACGGACGTTCGTGGCGATCGCAGGCAGCTCCGCTGCCGGTCTCATGGTCGGTTGCCACAGGGGTGCGCAAGTGGCCACGCAGGCCCCGCAGGCCTCGGCCGGTCCATCCAAGCTCGGCCGGATCGGCGTGCAGCTCTTTACCATGCCGAAGCTCGTCGAGCAGGGAGTCGACGCCGCGTTCGCCATGCTCGCCGGGCTCGGATACCAGGAAGTGGAGCTGTTCGGACCTTTCCCCTACAGCGTTCCCGCGGTGCAGGAGCAGTGGCGGGCGCTGGCGCCGCGGCTCGGCTTTTCGGGCAGCGGCTACTTCGGTCTCACCGCCGCGCAGTTCCGGGCGCGACTCGACGCGCACGGACTCACCGCACCCTCGATGCACGTCGATCTCGACACGCTGCGGGATCGCACCGCGCAGGTCGCCGAGGACGCGCACATTCTGGGCGCGAGCTACGCCGGTCTCCCTGCCATTCCGGAGGAGCGCCGCCGCACGCTCGACGACTACCTGCGCATGGCTGACGAGATGAATGCCATCGGCGTGCGGGCCAAGGCTCTGGGGTTCAAACTCCTCTATCACAACCACGGGTATGGGTTCACGCCGACAGACGACGGCAAGATCCCCACGCGCGTCCTCTTCGACCGGCTCGACCCGTCGGCCGTCGCGCTCGAGATGGACACGTTCTGGACGGTCGCGGGTGGCGCGGACCCTGTGGAGCTGCTCGACTCCTATCCGCGCCTGTACCGCCTGATGCATGTGAAGGACATGGCGACACAGGTGCGCTTCAAGCAGGGCGGGACCATGGACGACTGGATTGCGCTCATGCCGGCGATCACGACTGACGGCAGCGGAGTGCTCGACCTGCCACGCATCCTCGGCCACGCGAAGCGGAACGGCGTCGAGCATTTCTACGTCGAACAGGACCTCGCCGCCGATCCGCCGGCGCAGCTCGGCACCAGCATCAAGAACCTGCGCGCGATGACGCTGGCGATTTAGCAGGCGATCCGTGCTGCCCCTCGTTCTGGCGCTCGCGCAGGCCCCGATCGAGCTGCGATCGGGGATGGTGATCACGCATTCCGTCCGCGTCGTTCCGCGCGTCTACCAGCTGACCGCACCGATCACCGTGAAGGGCAACGACATCGTCGTCCATTTCCACGGCGCGACGCTGCAGCGGATTGCCCCAGAAGCTGATCTCGATCAGGCGCGCGACACCGCGATCATCGTCGACGGCGGCACGAACGTCCGGATCGAAGGCGCCCGCGTGCGCGGCTATAAGGTCGGCGTCCTGGCACGTGGCACCCACGGCCTTACGCTCGAGCGGAATGATCTGAGCTACAACTGGAAGCCGCGGCTCTACTCGCTCGTCGAGCACGAGAGTCTGGTCGACTGGCTGACGTTTCATCACAACGAGCAAGACGAATGGCTGCGCTACGGCGCGGCGATCTATTTGGCCGACGTGACGGGGGGAGCGGTGCGCGGCAACACCGTGCATCAGGGGATGAACGCGCTGCTATTGGTGCGCAGCGACCGCCTCGTGATTCGCGACAACGACTTCTCGTTCAACTCGGGCCTCGGCGTCGGGCTGTATCGATCGTCCGACGACAGCATCGTCCACAACCGCATCGATTACGACGTACGCGGCTACAGCCACAGGTGGTATTCACGCGGCCAGGACTCGGCGGATCTGCTGATCTACGAACAGAGCTGCCGCAACATCGTCGCTGACAACTCGCTCACGCACGGCGGCGACGGCGTGTTTCTGTGGGCTGGTCAGACGACTATGGATTCGGGGACCGGCGGCGCCAACGACAACCTGATCTATGCCAATGACGTCAGCTACGCCACGGCCAACGGCATCGAAGCGACGTTCAGCCGTAATACGATGATCGGCAATCGCGCGTGGGGGAGCGAGTACGGGATGTGGGGCGGGTACAGCTTCTCGTCGCGCATCGTCGCCAATGATTTCCGCAGCAACCGCACCGGCATCGCGATTGAACACGGCCAGGACAACGTCATCGACGGGAATCGTTTTTCCTACGACTCCACGGCAGTGCGGCTGTGGGCGGACTCGATCGAGCCGTCGGACTGGGGATACCCGAAGCACCACGATACGCAAAGCCGCGATTACCTCATTAACAACAACCTGTTCCTAGGCAATCGAGTCGCGCTGCGCGCGCGCCAGACGAAGCGGCTGGCGTTTGCGGCCAATCGTTGGACGGAGGTCGATTCGCTCGCCGTGCTGCGAGATACGACGGAGTTCGACATCCGCGACAATACGACCACGCGGGACACATCGAGGCCGACCGTTTCGGACATCCCGTCCGGCTTGCCGGCACTCTCCGGCTACCCCGTCTCTCTCCTGTCGCGGCGTGACCGGTCTGCCATCATCGTGGACGAGTGGGGTCCCTATGACTGGCGGGGCCCGAAGCTCTGGCCGGTGGCAGGCGACTCCACGCGGGCCGTGCCACTGCGGCTCGTGGTATTAGGCCCGGCGGGACGCTGGCGCATGGTGTCGCGCCGCGGCGTCGCCGAGCTGTCGCGAACGAGCGGCCGAGTCGGCGACACGGTGGTAGTGACGCCGGCGCCTGACTCATCGGGCGACTGGAGAGTCTCGCTCGAGTACCGCGGCGCGGCGACGGTGTCGCCGCGCGGGGTGGTGCGCGGGGCGGGGCAGCCCTATCGATTCTCCTACGGGCGGTTCGAGCCGCGGATCGACTGGCGCATGCGGTTCTTCACCTGGATCGACAGCGCCAACCGCTTTGCGCAGCCGATCGATTCGGGCGTTGCGCCGAGGCTCGACTTTATGTGGTTTCGCCCGCCGCGGACAATGGCGCGGCTTCCTCAGGAGCACTGGTCGCTAGAGGCCACGGGCGCCGTGGATCTTCCGGCCGGCGCGTACCGGTTGCGCACCATCAGCGACGACGCGGTGCGCGTCTGGGTCGACGACACGCTGCGGATCGACGCGTGGGCCCCGCACGAGTCCCAGATCGACGACGTGCCGCTGGCGGGCGGCCCGCACCTGCTGCGGGTCGAGTACTACCAGGTGGACGGGTGGGTGGAGCTACGGGTCGAGATCTTGAACCCCCTCCCACCGTGATGGTCCTGGGTGATCACCCCGGTCGGGACGGCTTGAGCCGACCTGCGATTTCGTGCCTC
>DATFSB010000251.1:0-2395 GCA_035262825.1 Gemmatimonadales bacterium
AGGCCCACAAATGCAGGAGCATTAAAGGTGAAATGAGCTTGTACAATCGTTCCGCCTAGTGCGCTGTATACCTCCGCAGCCAATCCGACAGCCAGCATGTACTGCGCCGTATTGAACCAAATCCGAATGGCAGGCTTTTTCCTAACAAATGTGTCAACGACGAAGGCCGTTACTCCGCTAATAGCCATCGGCCATGGATGCTGAAACAGCATTACAGACGCAATGAATGGAACGAACGCTACTGAACTGCCAACGTTTGCAAATGACATCCGTAAGAAGGACGTGTCGCACAAGACCGCAAGGGCGGCGAATGCGACCACGCCATTCCAGTTGGCAGTGGATGACCCGGAAGGAAATGTCCAGCCGTTCGACACCAACAGCCAAGCGGTGGCCGCTGTTACGGCTGCCACCAGGCCATAGATACGCAACTTATCGAAGGTCCTAGTCTCCGTCACTTGCTAACCTCACGACCAAGAAACACTCCGCAACGTTGGGAGGGCTAATCACCTAAAGATTGGGGTGGCCCCAGAGACACCGCTACCACGTTACCACGACACCGTACCACCCGCGAAAAACAGCCTCGCGATCGACGTGAACAGAACTGCGAGCAGTTGGGTCAACATCGAGCGTCACCTCCCTCACGGGACCTACGAGTAGTAGATCGAGACTTCTCAGGAGTGGCACGCCTCGCTATGGCGCACCCGACGCTTCGCTCGTTTTTCTGTCCGCTCGACTCCGCTTAGGTAACGATGACCGGGGCCCCCTTGTCCTGACTTCGCGTTATCGGATATGAAGTGGGCCGCTCATTCGCGGCCCGCAAATTCGTTGGATGTTCGGGCTTACTGCGCCCGCTGGCGCGCCAGCGCCTTGCCGATCGCCTCCACTACCGCGTCGATCCCATCCGCCTTCTGGACGATCTCTTTCACACCGAGCGCGTGCAGCCGCTGCACGTCCGCGTCCTGCACACCGCCCGTCACGATCAACACCTCGGCGTCGAGCTGCCGGCCCGGCGCGAGCAACCGCTCCACCACCTCCGCCGCGTTCAAATCGGGCAACGAGTAGTCGAGGACGACGACCGCCGGATTCGCCCGGCCGATCTCGATCAACCCGTCCATCCCGGTCACCGCCAGCGTCACGTCCGCTTTGATGTCCGAGCTTTCAATCGCACGCAGCAACAGCTTGCCGTAACTCTTGTCGTCCTCGACGACGACGATCGCGTCCTTCGCCTCGGGCACTTCGTTCTCGAGCTCGGGCGGGACCGGCATCGAATGCTCGCGCAGAAACGCCACCAGATCTTCCGCGTCCACCCGGCGATGCCCCGTCGGCGTGCGATGCCCCTTCAGGTAGCCCTGGTCGATCCAGTGAGCCACCGTCGCGGGCGTCACCTGACACATCCGCGCGATCCGTAAGGTGCCTAGAAACTTGATAGTCTTCACAGAAGTCATGATAGTCACAATATCGATAAAAAACTAGATACGCAAGCTCGTCAGGCACAGGGCGACTGTGACCTACATCACATATTGCGTCAGTGATGACCTGGGACAACGCTAAGCTGTTATGCTACAACAAATACGCTAGCGTCGGGCGTCGACCCACCGGTTAGTGGCATCCAGGACTGCGAACACCGCGCTGCGCTCCGGACTCTCCCGGATCTCGCAAGTGCCGGTGAGCAGCATCGCTTCGCGCCCGCCGAGGCCGTGGACGGCCACGAGCACGAAGCGGCGGTCGAAGGCGTCGACCAGCGCCGCCCCTTCGAGGGCGATCGAATCGTCTGCCAGGAGGTCGTCGAGGCACGCGGCCGCGGCGCGGGCCGCCGTCTCGACGCGATTGCGATAGGTGTCGGTTCCCTCCATCTCGTGCTCCGACTCGCGGTCACCGTAGCCGAGACGCACGCGCACCATGATGCGCTGCAGCTTCTCCGACGGGCGCACCGTGAGGTCGCGGAAAATCACGACCCGCCGCTTGGCGCGCGACGCGATCGCCTCTTCCTGCAGCTGCTCGATCGGCCGCACGTCGGCGGTCTGCGCTACGCTGATCTTGCGATGGTCGACGCGCACGCCGAGCTGCGCCATCAGCGCTGACTCGATGTTGCGCACCACCTGCTTTGGAGGCGTGTCGGGCTGCGCCAGCACGTGGATCTCGCTGATCTCGCCCGCCGGCGTCACCACGATGCTCGCCGACAACACGCCCGTCAGCCCCGCGATCAGATTCTCGGCGCGCTTCACGCCCCAGGGATCGGGGACGGGTTGCGAGGCACGCGCCGCCGGCTCGATGTCGGGGGGCGGCGTGTGAGGGGTCTCGCGAATCGGTCTCGGTGTCGTCACGGCTCAACGCTCTCCCATCGCCACTCGGTTGCGGCCGCCGGCCTTGGCGCGATACAGCGCCCGGTCCGCCG
>DATFSB010000252.1:0-4834 GCA_035262825.1 Gemmatimonadales bacterium
GACGGTGAACAGCACGTCGTTCGATGGCGCACCGGCGCTCTCGTTCGACGGGACGACGCTGTACTTCTTCTCGAACCGTCCCGGCGGCAGCGGCAACAACGATCTGTATTGCACCACGCGTACGGCGCCGGGGCAGGGACGTCCCGCGCCGGCGTGCTGAACACAATCGTTGCGGAGAGTGAAGAAGGAGTAACAAGACCAGTTGCGCAGACGGCCACGTGAAACTGCGCCGTCTGCGCAACTGTTCTTGAGGCCGAGTACTACCGGCTTGCAACAGTCCTAGACAGGAATCCCCTTGCGGACCGTGTCCTCCACGACATCCGCAAACCGATCGACTTCGTCGGTGAGCGTATACACGTTCGGCGTCACCCGGATACAGCTGAACTCGGGATGCACGATCGGCGTCACGATGATCTTGTGCTTGTCCCAGAGGTAGGTGACGAGCTTGCCGACGTCGAGCGCCCCCGGCGTGAACGACGCCAGCCCGCACGACTGCTTCGGGTCGTAGGAGGTCAGCACCTTCACGCCGGGCACCTGCTCGAGGCGCCTTGCCCAGCGGTCGCGCAGATACCGCAACCGCGCCGCCTTGCGCTCCGCCCCGATCCCCTGATGGAACGTCAGCGCTTCGGCGATCGCGTTGTGGTTCGCCGCCGGATGCGTGCCGACCTCCTCGAACTTCCGGATGTTGGCGTTCATTTCGGGGGGCGCCGCCATCAGCGGCCAGATGGTGGGAATCTTCTCCTTGCGCACGTACAGGAACCCCGTGCCGTGCGGCGACAGCAGCCACTTGTGCAGGCTCGTCCCGTAGTAGTCGCAGTCCAGCTCGTCGCGCGTGAACGGGAAGTGGGCGTAGGCGTGGGCCCCGTCGACGATCGTCTCGATCCCGCGGTTTCGCGCCAGCTGCATGATCGCCTTGATCGGGAAGATCTGCCCCGTGAGGTTCGTGATGTGACAGACGTGCAGCACCTTGGTGCGCGGCGTGATCGCGGCCTCGAAGCGGCGCACCAGATCGTCCGGCGACGGCGGCGGCACTGGGAAGGTGATCTGCTTCAGCACGATGCCGTCGCGCCGCTCGCGTTGCTTCCACGTCGTGATCATGCGCGGGTAGTCCTGCGTCGTCGTCAGGACCTCGTCGCCCTTCTGCAGCGGCATGCCGAGCTGCACGTTCTCGAGCGCCTCGGACGCGCCGCGCGTGATCGCCATCTCCTCGACGTCGCAGCCGAAGTCGGTCGCCAGGCGCCGCCGCACGCTCTCGATTTCGGGCTCGAGCCACGCCCACATGGTGATCACCGGCGCGGTGTTGGAGATGGCGAGGTAGCGAGCCATCGCGTCCTGCACCACGCGCGGGGACGGGGACACGCCGCCGTTGTTGAGATTGATGAGTGTGCGGTCGAGGGTGAAGGCGTTCTGGATCTCGCGCCAGAAGTCTTCATCCTGCGCCAGCTCGGCGGCCGCTCGGGTGGGGACGGCGCCGACCGTGCGGGTGATGTGGTGCAGCCAGTCGTTCCGCAAGGCAGGGATGGTGGCCGTACTGCCGACAAGGGAATACAGAAACCCGCGACGGCTCGTCATGGTGTGGCTCCGATGAGTGTGCCGAGTGGAGCGACGAGAACCCTCAACGCGTAGTCCGTCAGGTCAGGGGCACCGATCATGCCGCGCATGACGCTCGACTCCTCCGGGACAACGGCTCGCCCCCCGGGTCCGACCAGATGGATGCTGTCTGGAGACAGCACTGCCGTTCCGAACACCCGGTCGTCGACCGTGACGGTGCCCGAGCCGGTTCGGAACGCGCAGGTCGAGCATTCGAAGAGCAGCGCCGAATACTGGACAGTGTGGGTGCCCTGGGAGATGCGCAGATCATCCTGCATCCGCGTGCCGATCGCGCTGCCGGTCACGACGCTGTCGCCGGTGGCGTGGGTGATACGGAGCGTGGCTGCGGTCTCCAGGTGCACGAATGTCACCGAGTCGCGAACGTGGAAGACGGGGTCCAGCACCTGCCGTGTTGCGGCGATCATGAAGTGTTGGGCACCATTCGAGAGCGTTCCCACGAGACTGATTGCAACCGGCATCGCGGGAGACAGGGCGCGCAGGGTGAACTGTATGCTCGTCACGGCCGCGGAGTCCTGGAGGGTCACGCCGAGCGCCGGCTGTGAGTCGCTGATATCGGTGAGGTCCAGGCGGCCCCGCGGCACGAGCGGGCACTCCGGCGCGAAACTGTCGTCGTAGCGGTACAGCGCGATGCGGATACCGCTCGCCGGGGCGCCGGTGAGCGTGTCGTCGCGGACGTAGCGGAACAACGCGCAATCGAACGTGAACGTCTTGCCCAGGACCGAGTCCGCGAACAATGCGGCACCCGCGCCGCGGATCCCGGGTGGGAGCGCGGCGCCGCGGTAGGCCGGTGCCCCGTGGAGCACCCCCCCGGGGGCGATCCACCGGCCGATGATCTGCCCGAGGTCGGAGTAGTAGATCAGGCTGTCCTCGGCGGCCAACTCGATCCCCGCGAACGGCGGCAACTGGATGGCCGCGGGAGCGGTGCCGTCGCTGCACGACGCAGCGCCCCAACTCGCTGTCAGGATGAGGGCCGCCGCGAATCGCGATCGGGGACGACGCATGAATTACTACTAACGCTCCGAACGAATCCGGGCAATGCAGCGAATACGAAACGCCCCCGCCGGGGAGGGCGGGGGCGTCCGGGAGGAGAGGCGCGAGCGCGCTAGCTGTTCAGCAGATTCACGATCGGCGCGAACAGCGCTGCCGTGAAGCTGATCACCAGCACCACCGCGAACTGAATGCCCTCCAACGCCACCAGCACGTCGTGCTGCTGCGTCGTGTCGGTGATCTCGGTGCCGTGGGCGTCGTAGAACTTCACGGCGAGGTTATTGCCCCTGACCGACGCATACGGCTGGCCGTTCACGTGGATCGCCGCGTCGACGGTGTCGACGACGTCGCTCGTGGTCACGAGCTGCCCCGCGAACGTGATCGCCTCGCCCTGGCGGGTGAAGCCGAACGACAGCGTGACCGAATCCGTCGTCAACACCTGTTTGTCGGAGGCGTTGAGCGTGATGGTGACGGCGGGGTTGTTGAGCGCATACGTTCCGGTCAGCGAGATCGTGGTGATTGTGAAGTTGGCGGTCGCGCTGAATTGCAGCGTCTTGTTGGCGCCGCCGGCCAGCGCGTTCGTGAGCGTGCCGCTGAGCGTCGCCACGAGCGATGTCTGGCTGAACGTCAGCGCGGCGGTGTAGTCGAGATAGGTCGGCGTGCCGCCGTTGCCCGCCACGATGATGTGCAGCTGCGCCGTCGCGCCGACGCTCTCATCCAGCAGGTCGGCCTGGCCGACGGGCGAGAGCGGACTCGCCAGGCCGCCGGTGAGCGGATTGATCGCGTACAGGATGAAGCGAACGCCGTTGGTGGGCCCGCCCGTCGTCGCCGAGCGGACGTAGGCCTGGAACGTCGTGTCGTAGGTATAGATCGAGCCGTACAGCGTGTCGTTGATGACCGGCCCCTGCGGGCTCGCGGGGGAGAGATTGAGCGCCCGCAGTCCCGACAGCTGGCGCACCGCGGCCGCCCCGGCAGCCACGCCGGGCGTCGTAGGATGCGGCAGCGTCGACCGCACGATTGTGCCCGCGCGCGCCAGGGCCGCCGTCGCCGTCGTCGAGCCGATGGCGCCGCTCAACGCCCCGAAGCTCGCGAGCGCCGAAGTGTTGAACGTGCTGTCCAGTGCCGCGACCGCCGCGATCGTCGCCTGCGGATTCGAAAGGGTCACGGGAGCGGTGGTGTCGCTGCTGCAGGCCGCGGCCAGCACCAGCGCCGCGCAGGGCGACAGCCGGAAGAACGTCGAAAACTTCATTGGATCCTCCTGCAGGGTATCGTCGTCGCCATTCCCGTGCGTTGAAACGCCGGCTCGGCCAGGACGAGCGTCCTTAAGGACGCGTGGGGTCGCCGAGCCGGCTCTTTAGAGCACGGATCAACGGAGCGAAATGGACATGCCATCGACTTTGAACTTCCGTCTACCCTACCAGCACCGCCGTGACGCAGCACACCCTCCCACCGTGGCCGCGTAACCGCGACGATTCTCCCTAGGCGATCACGCCGCCGCCCAGCAGCCGTCCCCCCTCGTCATACAGCGCGCCCGACTGGCCCGGCGTGATCGCGCGCACCGGCTCGGCGAGCCGCAGCGCAAGCCGGTCACCGTCCCACTCCTCGACGGTCCCGGGGACGGCGCGGGCCCGGTAGCGGCACTGCACCCAGACGGCGTCGCCGGGGGCAAGAGCGGGAGCGAGCCAGTTCACTTCGGCGAGTGAGACATCGTGACCGAAGAGGTCGTCGCCAGTCCCGATGACGACTTCCCGCGTGTCGGGGCGGATGTCGACGACATACATCGGTTCCGCGCTGCCGCCCGGCAGCCCGCGCCGCTGGCCGATCGTGTAGCGTGCGAACCCGGCGTGCTCGCGCACCACGTCGCCCCCGACGGTGACGAGCGGACCGGGGGTGAGCGCGGGCGCGTCGGCGGGGAGGCGGTGCTCCAGCACCTTCACGTAGTCGCCGTCGGGCACGAAGCAGATCTCGACCGATTCCTGCTTGTCGGCGGTGACGAGCCCGAGCCGCCGCGCCACGGCGCGCGTTTCGGCTTTCGTCAGCTCGCCGACCGGTGTCTTGAGGCGCGGCAGCACGGCGCGGTCGATGCCCCACAGGAAATACGACTGGTCCTTCTGCGCATCACGGCCGCGATACAGCGCCCCGTCGCGCGCCACGGCGTAGTGGCCGGTGGCGAGATAGTCGCAGTCGAGTGCGTTGGCGTGCTGCAGCAGGTCGCGGAACTTGGTGAACGAGTTGC
>DATFSB010000253.1:0-11038 GCA_035262825.1 Gemmatimonadales bacterium
GAGACGACCATGCGGGTCAGCTTCCTGGTCGAGCGACGTCCGGAGGTCGCGCTAGTCGCCGCCCGCTTCGTGCAGCTCCTCACCGATGCGCTTCCGGCGGTCTTGCTCCTGATCACGCTCGCCGCGCTGGTGCTCGCCTGGCAGTGGCACGCGCGCATCGCGCGCACTCCGCTCGGGGCTCCGCTTGGCCGCTTCCGCGACTTTCGCTTCGGCGATCAATGGGTTTGGGGACTCGTGCTGGCGTTCGTCGTCTGGGCGGTCCCGAAGCTGGCGGCGCTCAAGTGGGCGGCTCTGAACGTCGGCATCGTGCTCGGGGCGTTGTATGTGCTGCGCGGCGCGGCCGTCGTGGCCGCCGTCGCGACCGCCGTCGGTATGCCGGCGTGGATGCTCGCCGCCGGCGCCGCTGTCGCCGGCGTGCTGGTCGTGCCGGTCCTTGTCCTCGTCCCCGGCCTCTGGACGCTCGGGGTGTTCGATACCTGGCTGGCGTTCCGCCAGCGCCGGTTCAGCCGGTCTCCCGCACCGTAAAGGGTTCGACGATGGAAATCATCCTGCGCGAAACCGTCCCGCATCTCGGGGCCGCCGGCGACGTCGTCAAGGTCAAGGACGGCTACGCCCGCAATTACCTGCTCCCCAAAGGAATGGCCTATCCGGCCACCGCGGGCAACAAGAAGCGCATCGCCTTCGAGTCGGAGCGCATCGCCAAGCAGCGCGCGTCGGAGAAGCAGGCGGCCGAAGCCGAGGCCACCCGCCTGGCTGGGGTCTCGCTCTCGTTCCCGATGAAGGTCGGGGAGGAAGAGAAGTTGTACGGTTCGGTGACGGCGGGCGACATTCAGCGCCGCCTCGAGGAACAGGGCATTCACGTCGACAAGCGCAAGATCGATCTTCCCGAGCCGATCCGGTCGCTCGGTGAGTTCACCGTCGGCATCAAGCTGCATGCCGAGGTGCGGCCCGAAATCACGGTCGTGGTGGTCAAGGAGTGACGGACCGGCCGTGACGGTCGGCATCGCGTACGTCGACGGTCCCCGGCTCCGCCGCTCGCTGCTCGCGGCGGCCGACTGGGTGGCCGCGGGGCGCGACGAACTGAATCGCATCAATGTGTTTCCGGTGCCCGACGGCGATACGGGCACCAACATGTGCCTTACGCTGCGCGCCGTGGCGCACGCCCTGCGTGACCTCGGCGACGCTCCGCTCCCCGCCGTCACCTCCGCGATGGCGCAGGCGAGCGTGCGCGGCGCGCGCGGCAACTCGGGGTTGATGCTGTCACAGTTCCTGCTCGGCTTGCAGGAAGGGCTCGGGCGGGCGCCGCAGGTGACTAACGCCGATCTCGCCCGGGCGATCCGCTCCGGGTTCGACCACATCCTCTCCTCGCTCGATCAGCCCGTCGAGGGCACGATCCTCACCGTCGCCCGGGAAGTCGCCGACGAGGCCGAGCGCGCCGCCGCCGAACCCGACGTCGGGGTGTTCGTGCGGCGACTCGTGGCGCGCGCCGAGGCGGCCCTCGCCCGAACCCCCGAGCTGCTCGAATCGTTGAAGCGGGCCGGCGTGGTCGACGCCGGCGCCAAGGGGTTCGTGCGGTTTCTCGACGGCGTGAAGCGCCTCATAGAAGAAGGCGCGCTGGCGCAGGGCGCCGTCGACCGGCTCGACATCACCGATGCCGCGGCACGCACCGAGGTGGCCGCGGATCGCGACTTCCGCTTCTGTACCGAGGTGCTGGTGCGGGGCAGCGCGCTGCCGGCGGTGGCCGACGTCCGCCACGCCCTGCGCCAGCTGGGCGGCTCGATCGTCGTGCTCGTATCGGGCGATCTGCTCAAGGCCCACGTGCACACCGACACCCCGGAGGACGTCTTCACCCTGGGAGCCTCCTGGGGCACCCTCGAGCAGAGAAAGGCCGAGGACATGCGGGCGCAGCACCGGGCGCTCCAGGCGAAGCGGGCCGTCGCTTTCGTGACGGATACCGCGTGCGACCTTCCGGATGCAGTCATCTTCGAGCATGGCGTGGGCCTCGTGCCCACACAGCTGATCATCGGCGACCGCGCCTACCGCGACCGCCTCGAGATGACGCCGGCCGAATTCTTCGACCGCCTGCGCGCCGGGGACGACGCCACGACGTCACAGCCGACGGCCGAAGCCTTTCGTGAAGCGTTCACCGACGCGCTGCGCACGGCGGAGCGCGTCGTGGCGGTGGTGCTCTCCAAAGCGCTGTCGGGGACCTACATCAGCGCCGAACGGGAGAGCCGTACGGTGGGCGCGGGCCGGGTGGTGCTGGTCGACAGCCGTGGCGCGTCCCTGACAGAGGGCATGCTGGTACTGCGTGGCCTCGATCTTGCCCGCGAGGGCTGGGAGCCGGAGGCGATTGCGCAGGAGCTGGTGCGGGTGCGGGATCAGTCGGGAGGATTCTTCACGGCCGATAATCTGGAACGTCTGATCCGTTCGGGGCGGGTCGGCCGGCTCGCCGGCTGGCTGGGAACGAAACTCAACGTCAAGCCGATCATCGCGCTCACCAAAGATGGCCGGGCCGATCCGGTGGCTCGCGCGCGGGGGCGCGAGGCGGCTCGCACCAGGATCCTGCACCTGCTGGACGAGGTGCTGACCCCGCGTCCCGCCCTGCTGCGGCTCGGCGTCGCACACGGGGACATTCCCGAGTTCGCCGCCGAGCTACGCGATGAGCTGCAACGGCGCTATGCTCCTAAGGAGCTGCTCGTCAGCCCCATTACGCCGGTAATCGCAGCCCATGCGGGGATCGGCGCATGGGGCGTGTTCTACCAGGTGGAGGACGGAACAAAGCGGTGAGGCGCGCGCTATGAATAGAAGCCGGAGCCGGTCCCCGCGCGGCGGCCCGCGGCGCCATCCCGATGGTTTGCGACGCATTTCCAGCGCGTTGGCCGACCGGAAGGCCGTGGATCCGGTGATTCTCGACTTGCGCGGGCTGTCCGAAGCAACCGACTATTTCGTTATCGCCTCCGGCACCTCCGACACGCACGTCCGGGGCATGGCCGAGCACTTGATGGAGCGGGTGCACCCCCATCACGTCGAGGGCCTGCCGCAGGGGCGCTGGGTATTGCTGGATTACGTCGATGTCGTGGTACATCTCTTTCATCCGGAGCTGCGGGAGTTCTACCAGCTCGAGCGGCTGTGGGGAGATGCCCCACCGGTAGCGTTGGGAGAAGTGGGAACCCTCGGGTAAAGCAGGCGGAAAGGATGGAGCGGGCAATGCGGCAATTCCGAGTCCTCGGGGCGGCGGTCGTCGGTGCGGCGGCGCTCCTTGCGGCGCGCCCGGCGGCGGGTCAGTACTTCGGGCAGAACAAGGTGCAGTACCGCTCCTTCCCCTTCAAAGTCATCCAGACCGAGCATTTCGAAGTCTACTTCTACGACGAAGAGCGGGAGGCGGCGCTCGATGCCGCGCGCATGGCCGAGCGCGCCTACGCGCGGATGTCGCGCGTGCTGCACCACAAGTTTCAGGCCCGCAAGCCGATCATCCTCTACGCCTCCCATACCGACTTCGAGCAGACCAACGCCATCGAGGGGGAGCTGGGCGAAGGCACGGGGGGCGTGACCGAGTTCTTCAAGCATCGCATGGTGCTGCCGTTCACCGGCTCCTACGCCGACTTGGAGCATGTGCTGCAGCACGAGATGGTGCACCAGTTCCAGTACGACGTGTTTTCCCGCGGCCGCATCGGCGGCGGCGTGCAGACGCTGGTGAACGTGAATCCGCCGCTGTGGTTCATGGAGGGCATGGCGGAGTATCTGTCGCTCGGGCCGATCGACCCGCACACGGCGATGTGGCTGCGCGACGCGTCGCTCGAAGGCAACCTCCCGACGATTGATCAGCTGACCTACGATCCGCGCGTCTTCCCATATCACTACGGCCACGCGCTCTGGTCGTACATCGGCGAGAAGTGGGGCGACGAGGTCATCGGCGAGATCCTGCAGTCGACGACGACGTCCGGCATCGAGGGAGCGTTCAAGCGCGCGCTGGGCCTGTCGCTCGACGAGCTGTCCAGTGACTGGCGCGATGCCGTCCAGACCACGTTTCTGCCGCAATTGGGGGATCACTACCGCGCGCGCCGCATTTCACAGCCCCTGCTCACCGAGAAGCGCAGCGGCGGCGGCTACCATCTCGCCCCCGCCCTCAGCCCCGACGGCCGCGAAGTCGCGTTCTTCGGCGAGCGCAACTCGTTCTTCATCGACCTCTATCTCGCCGACGCCGAAACCGGACGCACGCTGCGGCGCATGGTGAAGTCCACCATCAACTCGAATTACGAAAGCCTGCGGTTCGTCAACTCCTCGGGATCGTTCTCCCCCGACGGCCGCTATTTCGCGATCGCGGCCAAGCGCAAGCAGCACGAGGACCTCGTCATTCTCGATGCGCGGCGCGGGCGCGAAGAGCGGCGCATCCAGGTGCCGCTCAACGGCATCGAGACCCCGACCTGGTCCCCCGACGGCCAGCAACTGGTGTTCGTGGGATTCGACGGCGGGCTGTCGGACCTGTTCGTGATCAACCGCGACGGTACCGGAATGCGGCGGCTCACGCACGACAAGTACGCCGACCTGCTCCCCGCCTGGTCTCCCGACGGCAAGACGATCGCCTTCACCACCGACCGTGGCGGCACCACCGATTTCGATCAGCTGCGCTTCGGTAACCTGCGCCTCGCGCTCTACCACTTCGACGGCGGCACGATCGAGCTGCTGCCGCATATGGACGAAGGCAAGAACGTCAACCCGGTGTGGGCCCCGGATGGCCGGTCGATCGCGTTCGTCTCCGATCGGACCGGGATCAGCAACTTGTATCTGTTCGATCTCAACGAAAACGCCGTCTACCAGCTGACCGACGTCTTCACCGGCGTCTCGGGGATCACGCCGATCTCCCCCGCCCTGTCGTGGGCCCGTCAGGCCGACCGCCTCGCCTTCGCGTACTACGAGAACGGCGAGTACAACGTCTACTCGATCGACAATCCGCGGTCGTTACGCCGCCAGCCGTATCAGGATCGGCCGGCCCCGGGGCCGGTGATGCTGCTCGCCGCGGGCGTGGCGAAACGGGACCGCGACACGAACGCGGTCGCGGCCCAGCATCGCGATTCCACTCCGGCGACCGCAGCGGCGGCCGCCTCCCAGGCCGCGAGCGGCTCGGGCGGCGCCGTGTCGGTCTATCGCCCGCCGGCGGGAGGGTTCCGCCCCTCGAGCGGGACCCCCGAGCCGGCGGATTCGTCGGCGGTGGGTCCGGCGCCGGTATCGGTCCGGACGCTGCTCGACTCGGCGACGTTGTCGCTCCCCGATACGACCGAATTCTCGGTGCGTCCCTATAGCGTTCGCTTCACGCCCGACTACACGGCGCGCCCCACGATCGGCTACGCGCGCGACAACTTCGGACGCGGCTTCTTCGGCGGCGCGGCGGTGTCGCTCTCCGACATCCTGGGAGACCACACCCTGCAATTCGCCGGAGCGGTGAACGGCCGCATCAGCGAAGCCCAGATCTTTGCCGCCTACATCAATCAGCGCAGCCGCTTGAACTGGGGCGTGGGCGGCTCGCAGACGCCATACTACTTCTTCCAGCCCAGCTCGATCACCGTACAGCAGCTCGACACCGCCGGCGACAGCGCCGTCGTCTCAAGCCTCAACCTGCAGCGCTACGTCGTGCGCGACCTGTTCGCTGAGTCGTACTATCCGTTCAGCCGCTTCAGCCGCGTCGAGCTCGGCGTCCACGGAGTGGATCTCGACATCGCGACGCTCTCGTTCAACGACTATTACGACCTCAACAGCGGCTTGTACGAGTTTTCGACCGAGACGACCACCAATCACCGCTCGCTCGCTTATGTCCAGCCGAGCATCGCCCTGGTGCATGACAACGCACTGTTCGGCTATGTCGGACCGTTCGCGGGCTCGCGCTCGCGCTTCGGCGTCTCCCCCGCGTTCGGGAGCAAGCAATTCACCACGTACACGGGGGATTACCGGCGCTATCTGTTCGCGCGGCCCTTCACCCTCGCTATCCGCGGGCTGATCTACGGCAACACCGGACGGGACGCGAACCTGTTCCCGATCTATCTCGGCAGCACGGAGCTGATCCGCGGCTACACCTCCGGGTCGATCGTCAATCACGAGTGCGTCACCGCGCCCTCGGTCGATCCCCAGAGCCTCACCGGCTGCGACGAGCTGGATCGGCTGATCGGCACGCGCATCGCCGTCGCCAACGTCGAGCTGCGCTTCCCGCTCACTCGCAGCCTCGTGCTGGGATTCCTTCCCGTGGGCCTGCCGCCGATCGAGGGAGCGATTTTCTACGATGCGGGCGTGGCCTGGAATTCGGGGGACGTGCTGCACTGGCGTCACGATCTGTCCGCAGGGTCCACCGACAAGGCCCCGCTGCGCAGCTATGGCGGAGCGATCCGCGTCAACCTGCTCGGCTTCGTCATCCTGCGGTTCGACGTGACCAAGCCGCTGGACCGCGTGTATAACAAAGCGTATTGGACCGTCAGTCTCGGCCCAACGTTCTAACTCCGCATCATTGCACCACTTGCATTGGCCTCACCCCATTTTTATCTTGCGGGTGAGGCCATTTGGTTCCTATTCGGTCCCTCCTGCCCCTCGTGGTTGTGGTGCTCTGGGGTTGTCGATCTCGAGCGCCGGGTGCGGCGTCTTCGCAATCCATTGTAAATCCTACAGTTAAGGGACAAATCGGCCCCTCCGGACGCGGGGCGGCGTTCGCCATTCGAGTCCCCACCGGTGGCGGCACCCCGATGTTGTATCGACTCCCTGCCCTGACCCCGCTCACCAACGCGCTGCGGGGGAAGTTGCCCCCCATCGACCGGGTGATCGGAGTCGATCCCGAAGCGGCGCAGCTGTTCGTCCGCAACGCCAAACGGGTGATTCTCGCCTACGATCTCGAGAGTGGCCGCGTCGATTCCGTCGTCGCGGACGTCCAGCTCTCGACGCTCGGTCCCGACGGCACGCTTTACGCCGTCGACTCGAAGCGCCGCGTCACGACCTTGTCGCGCCGCGTGCGGCTCACGTGGCCGCATCCCCTCGAGGGCGACCCGGCTGACCTGTTCGGCGCGACCAACGAGCGTCTCGTCGCCACCGTCGGCGGCGGGAAACCGACGCTGATCGTCGCCGCGGCGGATCAGCCGCAGGCGGCACGACCGCTGCCCGCCGAGGGCGACGTGGCGGCGAGCCGGTGGGGCGACCTCGTGGCGGTGGCGAGCGACTCCGGCGTCACAATGCTCGATCCCCTGGGCCGCCGCGACCCGGCGTTCGTTTCGATATCGGACCACCCGCGCGCGCTGCTGTTTTCTCCCTCCGGGCATCGCGTCTACGTCGGCAGCCGCTCGGGGCTCGGGCTGCGGGTCATCGACCGCTACTCGCTGCGTGAGATCGACGGCGTGGCGCTGCCGACGCCCGCCGCGGCGCTGCGGCTCGATCCGCTGGGACAATGGCTCCTGGCGCGCCCCACGGTGGGCGACACCGTGTGGGTCGTGAACCTCCCGATCAAGCAGCTGGTGGGTGGCCTGCCCACCCCGTGGCTCGGCGACCTGCCGACGATCGCGGCCGACGGGTCGCTGCTGCTGCGCAGCGGCGACGACATCGCCGCCGTGCGCCCCGACTCGCTCAAGGAAGTAGGCCGCATCACCAATGCCGCGAGCGATCTGTGGGTCGCGACGGCGTGGGCGCCGCGCGGCGCCGCCACGCCGAGCGCCGCGGCCGTGGCGGCAAGCGACTCCGGTGCCGGAGAGGGCCCGCTCTACGTTCAGGTCTCGGTGTCGCGCAACGCCACCTGGTCGCAGCAGATGGCCGACGAGTTGACGCGCGCCGGGTTGGCCGCAAAGGTGTTGCCCCCGGCGACGGTGGATGAAGGGTTCCGCGTGGTGCTCGGTCCCTACAATACGCGCGAGCAAGCCGAAGGAATCGGCAGGAAGCTCGGGCGTCCCTACTGGATCTACCACCCCGGTCAGTGACGCTGCGCCCGTTGCCCCGATCCCGGCTCGACCGGGTTGCGCCGCCGTTGCTGAACGGCTCGGCGCTGATCGCCCTCGTCCCCGCGACCGATGACGCAGCATGGGCCGCCGAAGCGGCGTGGGGAGTGGCGCGGGCGGCAGCCAGCGCCGGGAGCGGCAAGCGGCGCGAGGTGGCGCTGGTCGACCTCTGCCTCGAGACGCCGCTGCTGCACGCCGTCAAGCATGTCGCCGCCGCCCCCGGCATCACCGAGGCGTTCACGCACGAGACGCCGCTCAATGACATCGCCCAGGACATCGACGGCGTCCACTTCCTGCCGGCGGGCACCCCCGAATCGGACGCCGTCTCGGTGCGGTCGGCCGCGCGGTGGCGCCGCCTGCACGCCGGCTTCCGCAACGAAGGCGCCCTGCTCCTCGTCTGCCTCCCGGCCGATCACCTGGACGAGCTCGGCGCCGATCCGGAAGGCGTCATCGCCCTGGCGCCGGGTGGCGTCGATCTGGGATCCACCACCGGGCGTGCGTTGCTCGCGGCGCGGGACCGCGGCGTGGAGCTGCTCGGTGTGGTGCGCGAGCGCTGGAGTGCCGCGTCACCCGCCCTGGTGGCGACCGGGAGGCCGCGGGTGCGCCATGGTCTGGTGGCGTTCGCGCTCGCGGCCGCTGTCCTCGCCGCTCTCCTCTTCACGATCAGCAAGAGCCCGGTCCCGGCGCCGGGCGCCCCCGCGCCGGGCGCGCGAGAGACATTCGGAACGGCCCGGACGCCTGCGACCAGCGAGCCGACGATCCCGCTGCCGGTTCTGGCGGCTACCGATTCGAGCGGCTGGATGCTGCAGCTCGCCGCCTATGGCGCGCCGGCCCGCGCCCTCAGCCACGTGGATCGTCTCGTCGCCGCCGAGCTGCCGGCGGTCATCAGCCCCCTCACCCCGGATGTGTCGGGAGCGGTGTGGTATCGGGTGCTGGCGGGGACATACCGGACGCGCGAAGACGCCACCGCGGCGCGGCGCGCCCTGTGGCGCCGCGGGCTCGCGGCGCGCGGCGAGGGAACTCCGGTTTTCGCCCCTTACTCCGTGGCGCTCGCGAAACCGGCCGACGCCGACCGGTTGCGCAGTGTGGGGTTTGCGGCGGTACGTTGGGGGGCGCACGGCCCTGTCCTCGTCGGCGCATTCGAGCATCCGGAAGCGGCGAGCGTCACATTGACCGCGCTGCAGCACGCCGGCATCGCCGCCACACTCATTCAGCGGACGGATCGGACCCAATGAGATTGAGCCGACTCGAGCTGGTGGGCTTCAAGTCCTTCGCGGGATCGGTGGAGCTCCCCTTCGACCTCGGCGTCACCGCCATCGTGGGGCCGAACGGCTGCGGCAAGTCGAACATCTCCGACGCCGTACGCTGGGTGCTGGGCGAGCAGTCGCCCCGCCTGCTGCGCGGCGGGAAGATGGAAGACGTGATCTTCCAGGGCTCGACCGGCCGCCGCCCGGTGAACGTCGCCGAAGTCTCGCTGGTGTTCGACAATTCCGACGGCACCCTCCCCATCGCCTATCAGGAAGTCGTGATCACGCGACGGCTGTCGCGTTCGGGTCAGAGCGATTATCTGCTCAATCGCTCCCCCGTCCGGTTGCGCGACATCCAGGATCTGCTGCGCGGGACGGGTCTCGGGGCGGATGCCGCGGTGGTGATGGAAGCGAAGATGATCGACGCGCTGCTGTCGGAAAAAGCCGAGGAGCGACGCGCGTTGTTCGAAGAGGCGGCCGGCATCGGTCTGTACCGCAACCGCAAGCAGAGCTACGAGCGCCGCCTCGAGGAGACGGCCGCCGATCTCGCGCGGCTCGAGGATCTGATCTCCGAAGTGCAGACACAGGTCCGCAGTCTCGCGCGCCAGCGAGGCAAAGCGGAGCGCTACGAGAAGATGGTCGATGAGCGCTTCGGGGTCGCCATCACGTTGGTACGGCGCGAGCTCGAGGATCTCGATCTGGCGCTCGGCGCGCTCGGCGTGCGCACGCGCGAGCTGGCGGAGAGCACTCCCGGCGCCCGCGCTCGCTTCGAGGAAGCGGAAGGCGGCCGAGAGACGCGCGTGCGCGAGCGTCACACCACCGAGACGCGCCGTACGGAGATGGAGCGCCAGCTGGGCGAGGCGAAGCTCGAGGCCGAGCGGCTGCAAAGCGACCTGGCGCTGGCGGCGGAGCGGCTCACCAACGCCGCCCAGCGCCGCGACCGGGCCCTGGAAGAGCGCGCCGATCGCGATCGCCGTGCCGGCCAGGCGACGCGCGAGCGCGACGCCGCCGAGAGCGAGCGCGCACAGGTCGAGCGCGAGCTGGCGGGCGTCAATGCCGAGCTGGCACGCCGCACCAGTGTCGAGGGAGAAGTCCGTGACCGGTTGGGCACGCTGCGCGACACGGTGCGCCGGCTCGAGACGGAACTGCAGCAGGTAAGCGAAGCGGCGCGCGCGCTCGAAATCGAGCGCGCGGCGCTGGAACGCGAGCGCGAGGAGCTGCGCCAGGCGCTGCAGCAGGCCACGGCGGATCGCGCCACGCGCCAGCAGGCGGCGACGGCGGCGGAACAGGCGCTGACGGGAGCGACGCGCTCCGCGGGCACGGCCGCGCAATCGGCGGTACGGGCCGTCGAGACGGTTCAGCTCGCCCGGCATCGCGTCGCGGCCCTCGAAGAGCAGGAGTTGACGGCGCACTCGGCCCGGCGCCAAGCGGAGAACGCGTGGTCGCAGCTCGAGGCCCGTCACCAGGCGCTGGCGGAGCTCGATCGCGGGCACGTCGGGCTGGCCCCGGCCGCTCAGGCGCTGCTCGAGGCGCGCGACCAGTTCGGCGACGCGGTGCTCGGTCCCCTGTCGGACTTCGTGCGGACCAGCCGGCGCGACGCCGAGCTCGCCGAGCGCCTGCTGGGCGAATGGCTGCAAGCGGTCCTGGTACGCGATCAGGCGGCGGCCGAGGCGATTCGCCGGTGGCACGCCACAACGCAGCCGGGTCCCCTGGTGCTGCTGCCCTGCAGTCCCGGTCCCCGACTCGCCGCCGATGGACATCCGCTGCGCGACGACTTGCGGGTCGACGGCCCGGCGGTGGCGTGGGTGCGCGCCCTGCTCACCGGCCATG
>DATFSB010000254.1:0-12503 GCA_035262825.1 Gemmatimonadales bacterium
TTGTCGAACGACTCGGCGTAATTGATGATCACGCCCGCCGCCAGCAGCGTGTAGTCCACCATGCGCTCGTACACGTGCGACAGCGGCAGCATCGCGAGGCATTCATCGGTGGGACCGAGCGGCATCGCCTTGAGCCCGCCCTGCACGTTGGACCAGATGTTCTTGTGCGAGAGGATGACGCCCTTGGGGTCCCCCGTCGTCCCCGACGTATAGATCAGCGTCGCCAAGGCATCGGGCGAGACGGCGATCGCCTCTTCCTTGAGCCGCGGATATTTCCCGAGCGCGGCCTGCCCCTTCGACTCGAGCTCGTCGACCGTCATGGCGCCGTCGCGCTTTGCGGCGGCGTCGAACACGATCACGTGGCGCAGTGCCGGCAGCGCACCCCGGATCTCCTGGATCTTGGCGACCTGGTCGGCCGTCGAGCAGAACACCCCGACGGCGCCCGAATCCTTGAGGATGTATTCGGTCTGCTTCGGCGTGATGGTGGGATAGATCGGCACATCGGCCGCCTGGGCGCACAGGCAGGCGTAGTCGGCGATAGCCCATTCGGGACGCGTCTCGGAGAGAATCGACACGCGGTCTCCGGGACGGATGCCCAGCTCCTTCAGGCCCGCGGCGACCGACAGCACGCGGCGCGCGAGGTCACGATGGGTGATCGTGCGCCATTCCCCGCCGATCTTGGCACGCAGCGCTGCCGGCCGCTTGTCGGCGAAGCGGTCGACGGCCTCGAAGAACAGCTCGGTCAGAGTGCCGTTGCTCATGGCAAGAACACCACCACGAAACGGGTTGGGGAGCCGGTGACCGGGACGCCCTGGTACGTCGCCGTGGCGCTGACCACGGCCGAATCCGGTCGGACACCCGTCAGCTGCACGTAGAATGCCGCCGTGCCCAGAGGACCACGGGTCACGATCGTGTTTCCGGGAACCAATGTTATGCCCGTTCCACCCGGTGGGAAGTCGATGCTGAGAGTGATTGTGCGGTGTTGGGAGACGGTTCCTCCGCTAAACGCTTGCACGCGCAGCGAGTCCGACAGGGAGTCGGGCGTCGAGACTTTCACCGTGTCGCGTGTTCTTCCTAAGGCGGCGATCGAATCGAGCGGCCCGAGCACGTTGACCACCGCGGGGTTGGAGGTCAGCGACCCGACGCGGGCCACCAGCCGGCCCGGCCCCGGGGAGACGCCGACGGCCGCTCCACTGAGCGAATCGACGACCCGGATCGTCGTGTCCAGGGCCGCCCACTTGAACGTGGCCGCGGTCGAGTCGCCGCGCCCGTTGATCGCTACTCCCTTGGGGTGGGTCGTGTCGCCCATGCCGATCACACTGTCGGGCACGGACACGTCGATGGCGATGACGGCGTCGAAGTCGGGCGAGAGGGCCTTGCACGCTGCGACTGCGATGACGGCCGAGGCGGCGAGCGCCGCCCAGCGGACTCCCCTCAGGGCGCCTCCGCCGAGAGCCGGGGCGGCGGGGGCGCGGCCGCCGGGGGCGCCGATCCCAGCTCGCGCAGGGCCCGGGTCGCATGCTCGATCCACTTGTGCGCGTCGGGGCCCTTGGGCGGCTGCTGCAGAAATGCGCGCAGGTGCTGCAACGCGCCGTCGATGTCGCCGCGCTTCTGGAGCAGGAAGGCGAGGCCGTAATGCGCCCCCGCGAGGCTGTCGTCGAGCTCGAGCGCCTGCCGGTAGTGACGGATCGCTTCGTCGACGCGCGCCGTCTTGGTGAACGCGATGGCCATGTTCTGCAGGATGCGGGCGTCGTTGGGATGATCGCGCAGCGCCAGGCGGTACGACGTGAGCGCCGCTTCGTAGTCACCCTGCCGCTCGAGGGCGAGCGCCTCGTTGAGGTAGTCGAGTCGCTGGGGGTGGAGATCCTCCGACGACCCGAACACTCGGCGCCAGAAACCCATGACGCGAAAATAGCTTGCGGCCCTTCCGGAAGGCAATGTAGCTTCACGACCGATGGCACCCGTCCCGCCGTACTCGCCGCGTCGTGCCCGCACCGGTCGGCTGTCACCCACCGGGGTGCTGCAGGTCGACTGGACGTTCTTTGGTGAGCTGTGCCGCGTGCTCGCCCTCAAAGTCTACCACGCGTACGATCCCGATCTCGTGCTCGGCATCGCGAAGGCGGGCGTGATTCCCGGCGCGGTGGTCGCGAGCATCCTGCAACGCGACTTCGCGTCGATGGCGATCAGCCGCTCCGCGAGCGGTGCGCGCCCCGTCGTGATCGCCGGTCCGCCCAAGCTCGTTACCGGACGCCGCGTGCTCGTGGTCGATGAAACCTGCGACACCGGCGACACGATGAAACTCGCCCTCGCCGCCGTGCGCGACCTGAAGCCGGCGGCGGTGAAGACGGCGGTGAGCTTCCGGACCGGGCCCTACGCCCCCGACTTCCATGCCCTCGAGACCGACAACTTCATCATCCTTCCCTGGGACCGCGAAATCATCGTCGACGGCGAGATCGTGATGCGTCCCGATTACGCCGAGAAACTGCGGGCGAACGGGGAGTGAAGGACCGCCTCACCGACGCGCTCAAAGCGTCGCGCGCCGATTTCACGGAAATTCGTATCGAGCGGACCTGGAGCTCGAGCGTCAGCTTCCGGGGGAAACGCCTCGAGTCCGCCACGGCGAGCGAGGACCAGGGCGGGTTCGTCCGTGTCGCCGACAAGGGCTACGGCTGGGGCATCGCCGCGTTCACCTCGCTCGACGAGCTGCCGGCGATGGTGCGCCGCGCCCGCGAGCTGTCGCGGGCGGTACACCTCGACGAGCCGATCCAGCTGGCGGAGGTCCCTGCCTCACAGGCCGAGGCGATCCTCGATCTGGACGGCGACGTGCGCGGCGTGCCGCTCGCCGAGAAGCGGCGGCTGCTCGAGGGCTACAACGGCGAGATGCTCGCCGTCCCGGGCGTGGTCGACACGCAGGCGGTCTATCGCGACGAGGTCACCGAATACTGGTTCGGCAATTCCGAGGGCACGCTGCTGCACGAGCTGCGCCCCGAGATCACCCTCTCCGGCCAGGCAATCGCGCGGCGCGACGGGACGATCGAAAAGGGGCTGGAGTCGATCGGCCTGCGCAAAGGCTGGAACAGCGCACACGATCATGCGGCCGGATTCCGCGAGGTCGCACTCCGCGCCGCGGCGCTGCTCGACGCGCCGACGGTCATCGGCGGGACATACCCCGTCGTGCTCGACAACGAGCTGGCGGGCGTGTTCATCCACGAAGCGTTCGGCCACCTCTCCGAGGCCGACTTCGTGTACGAGAACGCGCAGGCGCGGGAGATGATGACGCTGGGCCGTCGCTTCGGGCGCCCGGTGCTGAACGTCGGCGACAACGGGGCGGCCTCCGGCTTGCGCGGCACGCTGCCGTTCGACGACGAGGGGACGCCGACGCAGGACACCGCGCTGATCAAGGACGGCATCCTCGTGGGCCGGCTGCATTCGCGCGAAACGGCGGCGGCGCTGGGCGAGCGGCCGACGGGGAACGCGCGCGCGATCTCGTTCCGCCACGCCCCGATCGTCCGCATGACGAATACCTACATCGCCGCTGGCCAGGGCACCGTCCCGGACCTGATGAAAGACATCAAGCTCGGCGTCTACGCCTGCGGGGCGTTCGGCGGGCAGACCCTGCTCGAGAGTTTCTCCTTCACGGCGGCCTACGGGCGCATGATCCGCGACGGCGCGCCGGCGGAGCTCGTGAAGGACGTGGTACTGGCGGGGAGCCTCTTCCAGACGCTCGACCGCATCGAGCGCATCGCCGGCGATTTCCGCTGGAATCAGATGGGCGGGGGATGTGGCAAGGGCGGCCAGTTCCCGCTCGCCGTCACCGAGGGAGGGCCGCATGTGCGCATCGAGGCGGCGCTCATCGGAGGCGACGTCCCCGCGTGATCGAACGTCTGGTCGCCGCCATCCGGTCGCGCGCGGACGGCGGTGACGCCCTGTGGCGGCAATCCGAGCACACCACCGTCGCGTTCGAGTCGGGCCGGTTGAAGGCCTGCGGCATCACCGAAGAAACCGGCGTCAACCTGCGGGTCCTTCGCAACGGCAAGGTCGGCGTGGCGGGAACGACCACCACCGATCTCGACGACCTGCTGTCCCGGGCGCTGGCATCGGCCGAGCTGGGCGAGTCCGTCGCCATCGCGTTTCCCGACGCGGGCGCGCCGCCGGACGTCGCCACGCACGATGCCACCGCCGCGGACGCGTCGCTCGATCGCCTGACATCCATCGGCGCCGAGCTGGTGTCGCGTCTCACCCGCCCCGGCTGCCAGATCAATGTGTCCATCGAGCGGGAGATCGCCACGACGCGCGTCGTGGGAACGGGCGGGGTGGACGCGAGCTACCGCGCGACCGGCGTCGCCGTGAACGTCGACCTGGCCCGGTTCGCCGGCGATGACGTGCTGTTTCTCTCCGATCAGTACCAGGGGACCGACCTCCCCACCACGCGGGATCTCGATGCGCTGGTGCGGACGATCGACGAGCGCTACAACCGCGCGCTCACCGTCGTAGCGCCGCCCGAGGGGACGCTGCCCATCGTCTTCACACCGCAGGGACTCTCGGCGATCCTCCTCCCCGTGCGTCAGGCGCTCTCGG
The DNA here is from genome assembly GCA_035262825.1 of Gemmatimonadales bacterium. Taxonomy (GTDB): domain Bacteria; phylum Gemmatimonadota; class Gemmatimonadetes; order Gemmatimonadales; family GWC2-71-9; genus DASTHG01. The sequence continues at coordinate 4,579 of DATFSB010000254.1, forward strand.
GGAAGGTCGTGCTCCAGGGGATTTCTCCGCTCGGCGCGAAAATCGGGGAGGCAGTCTTCGATGCGGCGTTTTCCATCACCGACGATCCCCTGCTGCCACGGCGACCGGGCTCGCGTCCCATCGACGACGAAGGGACGCTCTCCCGGCGGCTGCCGTTGGTGGAGCGGGGGGTGGTGCGCGCGTTCATTTACGATCTCGAGACGGCGGCGCGCGCCGGAACACGCAGCACCGGCCACGGGACACGCGGCACATTCGGGAAGCCGGTCGCCGATTACTCCAACATGATCGTGGGAAGCGGGAAGGAGGGAGAGGGCGCGTCCGAGGTCGGAGGCGGCCTCATCGGGCGCGTCACCGACGGGCTCGTGATCGACGAGCTGATCGGGGTCGGGCAGGGCAACGTGATCGGCGGTGCGTTCAGTCACCCGGTGGCGCTCGCATACCGGATCGAGCGCGGTGAGATCACTGGGCGGGTGAAGGACGCCGCCGTCGCGGGCAACGTCTACGAGCTGCTCAAACACATCGCGGGGTTTGGTACCGACGGCCGCTGGCAGGGATCGCGCTGGTCGCCGTCGCTGCTGCTGGAAGGAGTGAGTGTCGCCCGGCGGTGACCGACTAGCCGCCGCCCAGCGCCTCCACGTAGCTCATCCCCGTCGCCATCTTCTGGTAGACCTCCTGCAACGTCTCTGGGGACCCGGAGAGGAAGCGGCAGATCGAGTCGCCTTTGCTGCGACACTCGACTTCCATGACCGCGACCTGCTCGCCCGACACGCGCCCCATCAGGTCGGCGAGCATCCCCGACGAGAAGAAGCACATCGGCATCTGCGCCGTGCCCGGCTCGGCTTCGATCCAGTCGGACGAGTCGAGTGCCAGGGCGGCGCCACCGATGGGAGCGATCGTGAGCCGGCCCCAGCCCGCCGCCAGAAAGAAATCCGACAGCGCACCGGCGAACAACGTCGCGTCCAGCTCCGCGGGATTCTCGGTCCCGGCATGGGTCCCCAGCCAGCTGCACAGCGCCGCGTACACTCCCTCGCCGGCGGCGTAGCCGGACTCCTGCAACACCGAGATCGCCGCGTCGGGCGCGTACTGCAGCAGGCTGCGGTGCAGCTGCAGCAGGCCGCCCGTCCCGATCGTGAGGCCGGTGGCGCTCGAGGTCGAGGGGATGGTCATGGAGGACGCCAACTTAAGACTTCGGGGATGCGCGGCGCAACAGTTCGTCCTCGGTCAGGACTGGAATCCCGAGGGTTTGGGCCTTGGCGAGCTTGGATCCCGGATTCTCCCCCGCCACCACCGCGGTGGTGCGCTTGGAGACGCTGTCGGCGACGTGGCCGCCCGCCGCCTCGATCAGCCGGGTGGCGGCGTCGCGCGACAGCGTCGGCAGGGTTCCCGTGATCACGTACATCTGTCCCGCGAGGGGGCCGGTCCCGGCAGCGGCCACCGGCTCTTCCATGGTGAGCCCGAGTTTGGTCAGCCGCTCGATCAGCCTGCGATTGGCCGGCGTCGCGAAGAAGTCGGCGACGGCCTCTGCGATCTCGGGCCCGATGCCGCGGATCTCGCCGATTTCCTCGGCACTCGCCTTCCCGAGCTTCGTCATCGTCCCGAACTGCCGGGCGAGCAGCCGGGCGCTCTGACCGCCGACGTGACGAATCCCGAGCGCATAGAGGAGCGTCGACAGCGGCTGCCCCTTCGACTGGTCGATCGCGTCGAGCAGCTGCTGCGCCGACTTCTCCGCGAATCCTTCGATCGTCAGCAGCTGCAGCAGACTTACCTTCTTGCGGTCGTACAAATCGGCGACGTCGGCGATCAGATGGGCGTCGAGCAGGGCCCGTACGCGCTCGTAGCCCAGGCCACGGACGTCCATCGCATCGCGCGAGGCGAAATGGACGATCCCTTCCAGGATGCGGCCGGGGCACGACACGTTGGGGCAATAGGCCACGACCTCGTCTTTGGGGTGTTCGACGGGCGAGTGGCACACGGGACAGCGCGTGGGCGCCTTGTAGGGCGGTTTGCGCCGCGTCCCCTTCTTGAGGACGGGGCCGAGAATCTGCGGTATGACTTCGCCGGCGCGCGTCACCTCGACGAGATCGCCTTCGCGCACGTCCTTGGCCTTGATCTGGTCGAAGTTGTGCAGCGTCACGGTCGTCACGGTGACGCCCCCGATGCCGACCGGCTCGAGCACGGCGTAAGGGGTGAGCGCGCCGGTACGGCCGACGTTGACGCGGATCTCGAGCAGCTTCGTCACCGCGACTTCGGGCGCGAACTTGCGCGCGATCGCCCAGCGCGGCTCGCGCTCGCCCACGGTGCCGAGCTCGGCGTGCAGGGAGAGCGGGTTGACCTTCACCACGACTCCGTCGGCGCCATAGTCGAGCGTCGGCAGCAGCCGCTCGAGCTCGGCGATTGCGCCGTGGGCGTCTGTCAGGCTCTGCACGAGGCGACGATGCGGCTCGACGGGGAAGCCCCAGTCGTGCAACGCCCCGAGCAGCTCGTGCTGCGTGGCGGCGACCGGTTTGCCGTCCGGTGTCTCGACGTGAAAACAGAAGATCTTGAGGCCCCGGCGGCGCGTGATCTTCGGGTCGAGCTGGCGCAACGCGCCCGCCGCGGAATTGCGCGGATTGGCGAATAACGGCTCGTCCGCCTTGGCGCGCTCTTCGTTGACGCGCGCGAACTGGGTTTTCGAGAAATAGACCTCGCCGCGAACCTCCATCTTCGCCGGCCAGCCCTTCCCCTGTAATCGGAGCGGCAGGTCGAGCACCGTCTTGAGATTGGGAGTGACGTCCTCGCCTTCGACGCCGTTGCCGCGCGTCGCTCCGGTGACGAGGGCGCCGTGTTCGTAGGTGAGGCTCACCGCGGCGCCGTCGATCTTCACCTCGAGGGTGTAGCCGCCCGTGGTGACCTCGGGGACGAGGCGCGCGTTGCGCTCCTCCCAGGCGGTGAGCTCGGCTTCATCGAACGCATTGGCGAGCGACAACATCGCCACGAGGTGGCGGTGCTTCCTGAAGGCGGGGGAGGGCTCGGCGCCGACGCGGTGCGTCGGAGAATCGGGAGTGCGCAGCGCGGCGTGGGCGGTCTCGAGCGCGGCCAGCTCGCGGAACAGGCGGTCGTACTCGGCGTCCGACATGTCGGGCCGGTCGAGCACGTAATACGCGTAATTCGCCCGCTCGAGCAGCCGCCGGAGCTCGGCGGCGCGCGCGGCCGGGGTGGTCACTGTCCGCGGGCTTCTTCTTGGATCACCGCCAGGGACACGCCCACCAGCCGGTCCAGCTCCTCGGCGCTCGCCTTCGGGAGCAGTCCCTCCCCCCACGCCCCTTCCTGGCGGCCGAACGAGTCGATCAAGCGGCGCAGGAACGAGAGCAGCGCCACGCGCTCCAGCTCCATGCGGCGCAGCGATTCGCTCGTGTCGGCCTGGCGTTGCGCCAGCCGCTCGTAGCGGTGGGCATTGCGCAGCGCCTGAGCGGTGAGCGAGGCCACCACCTGGACGAAGCGGACGTCGGCGTCGGAGAAGGTCGGGCCGTCGCGGAAGGTGCGCAGGAAAATCGCGCCGATCGCGACGCCGCGCCAATTGATCGGCACCACGGTGATCGATTTCACGCGCCGGCTCGACAGTTCGTTCTTGACGTGCTTGAGCGTCGGGTCGGTCATCGCGTCGGGGATGAAGACCGTCTCGCCGTGGTGGATGGCGCGCTTCAGCTCGGGGTAGCGCTCGAGGTCGACGAGGTGGTTGCGGATCGTGGGGTCTTCGTACGACGCCACCAGCCGCACGTGCGTGCCGCCGCGCTCTGAGAGGAAAATCGAGCAGCGATCCAGCCCGAACGACTCGCCCAGCTTGCGGGCGATCGATTGCAGGATGTCGATGAAATGCAGCGAGCCCGAGATCTCTTTGAGGATCTCGATCACCGCGAGGAGGTGTTTGCGCTCGTGCTCCAGCTCGGCGATCCGCGCCGCGAGGCGCTCCGCTTCGGCGCTGGTGAGAGCCGATGAAATAGTCATGGCGCCATACAATGGGGTAACTGCGCATGGCGCGTCAAGTTGCCGCCTCACACAGCGCGGGATAGCTTCGTCGTCATGCGGCTTTCCGTGGTGCTCTGTTTCGCCGCCGGCGCGCTCGCCGCCCAGGGACGTCCCGATCCGGCGCTGTCGGCGGGACCGATGGGGGCCTGGATCATGGTCCCCGAGCTGCCCGGGATGGGCCGCGGGGTGGATGCGGTGGCGACGGCGGCGCGGCGCCGGGCCCTCATGACGCGCATCGGACACGGCGTCGTCTTGATCCCGGCGGCGCACGAGCGCGACGCAGAGACCGAATACGTCCAGGACAACGATTTCCGCCAGCACAACACCTTCTTTTACTTCACTGAGCTCGAGACCGAAGATGCCTGGCTCCTGATGTCGGCGCCGACTCCCGATTCCACCGAAGTCGTCCTCTTTCTGCCGCCCCGCGACCGCGGCCAGGAGCGCTGGACCGGCGTGCGCCTGGGGCCTGATGGAGATCTGGCGGCCAATTTGTCGGGCATTTCCACCGTGCTCCCGACCGACTCACTCGACCGCCGACTCCGCTTCGCTCTGATCCGCACCCGGGCTGCGCTCTACGTGCCGCTCGACAACACCACGAAGAACGACGAACGCATCCGCGATCTCACTTTCGACGCGCGCGATGTTCGCAATCTGCGGCCGGTCGTCGACTCGATGCGGCTGGTGAAGGACCGCGAGGAGCTGGCTCGGCTGCGTACGGCGGTGAACATCAGCGCGCAGGGCCATCTCGCGGCGATGCGGGCGGGGCGGCCGGGGGTGTACGAGTATGAAGTCGAAGCGGCGTTCGAAGGGGAGATCCGCCGCCAGGGCGCCGACCGGCTCGGCTATCCCACGATCGTAGGGAGCGGTCCAGACGGAACGACGCTGCATTACGACACCAACCGGCGCCGCATGCAGGACGGAGAGCTCGTCGTGGTCGACGCCGGGGCGGAGTACGGGCAGTACACCGCCGACATCACCCGCACCTGGCCGGTGGACGGGAAGTTCAGCGGGCGCCAGAAGGCGATCTACAATCTCGTGCTCGCCACGCAGCAGGCGACCTTCGATGCCGTGCGCCCCGGAGTGAAGCTCGCGACGCTCGACAGCGTCGCGCACGCCTACATGCGTGAGCACTCCAACAACCTGTGCGGCGAAAAGACGTGCGACACCTACTTCTTCCACGGCGTGGGACACTGGCTCGGCATGGACGTGCACGACGTCGGTGATTACACGACGCCCCTTGCACCAGGCATGGTCTTCACCATCGAGCCGGGGATCTACTTGCAGGACGAAGGGCTGGGTGTGCGGATCGAGGACGACGTGCTGGTCACGGCGACCGGCGCCGAGTGGCTCAGCGGGGGGCTGCCGAAGAAGACCGACGAGATCGAGCGGGTGATGCGCCGCTAGCCTTTGCGCAGCCGATCGTCGGCGTCGTCGGCCTTGCCCCGGTCGATGTCGGCGAGCGCGGCGGCGGCGAGCCGTTTGTAATACGGATCCATCGGGTCGCCGTCGGGCAGGGCGGCGATCGCCTGCAGCTGCTCCTTGGCTTTGGCCGGCTGCTCGACGTCGAGGTAGACGCCGGCGAGCTCGAGGCGGTGGTAGACGTGTTGCGGGTTGAGCTGCACCGCGCGCTCCATGTTGGCGACGGCGCTGTCCCAGCTGGCCCGGCTCATGAACCCCGCGCCGAGGAAGGTCTTGGCGGCGAAGCGCGTGAAGCCCGACAGCCGCTTCACCTCGGCGTTCCACATGCCGAGGATGTGGTACGCGCCGTCGTGACGGGGATCCATGCGAATGGTGCGCTCGGTCTCGTCGTAGATGATCCGGCCGAAGCGGACGCGCTCCTTTCCGCCGCGCGTGCGGGACAGACGGCCGAGCACGAGGGCGAGCGAGAAATGAGAGTTGGCGACGCTCGAGTCGGCGCGGATCGCCTCCTCGGCCCAGATGCGGCCGACCGAGTAGAGGCTGTCGCGGCGGTGCTTGAGTGAGTCGGCATTCCCGAGGATCTGTTTGGCGACGTCGGAGATCTCCCGCGCCGCTTTCCATAGCGCCTCGCAGTAGAGCGGGTTGGGCGGCGTGATGGGGGTCGTGTCGTGCAGTCCGCGCCCGAGGGTGTGCTGCAGCTCCTCGACGGCGGCCTGGTAGTGGCGCAGCGATTCCTCGGCATGCAGGGCGGCGCGGGCGCTGTCGCCGAGCGCGATGTGCTCTGCCGGAGCGGTCTGGCCCCAGAGCCGGGGAGCGACGAGGAGTGCGAGCGCGGTCAGGGTCGTCGCGGTGCGCATGAGCAGGATTTCACGAGGAGGGTTGCCTAATGTTGGTCGTGCCGCTGATCGAGCGCAAGCGGGACGGTGGCGCGCTCACGCCGGAGGAGTGGTCGGCGCTCGTCGCGGGCTACACCGCGGGGCGCATTCCGGACTATCAGATCTCGGCGCTCCTGATGGCGGTCGTGTGGCGCGGGCTGGAGCGCGGCGAGCTGGCCGCGCTGACCGATGCGATGATCGCGTCGGGGCAACGCCTCTCCTTCGAAGGCTGGTCGACGCCGCGCATCGACAAGCACTCCACCGGCGGCGTGGGTGATAAGGTTTCGCTCGTGCTGGCGCCGCTCGTGGCCGCGTGCGGGGTCGCGGTCCCCATGATGTCGGGCCGGGGACTGGGACACACCGGCGGGACGCTCGACAAGCTCGAGGCGATCCCCGGATTTCGCACCGACCTCCCGCTCGCCGCGGCCAAGGCGCAGCTGCAGAAGCTCGGCGCGGTGCTCATCGGCCAGACGCCGGAGATTGCCCCGGCCGACAAGCGGCTCTACGCGCTGCGCGACGTGACGGGAACGGTGGCCGCGATCCCGCTCATCGCCGCGTCGATCATGTCGAAGAAGCTCGCCGAAGGACTCACCGGCCTCGTGCTCGACGTGAAGCACGGCAGCGGCGCGTTCCTGCCGCAGACGGAGCGCGCGCTCGAGCTGGCGCAGACGATGATCGCCCTCGGCGAGGACCGGGGCTGCCCGACGGCCGCCCTGCTGACGGCGATGGACCGGCCGCTGGGCCGCGCGTGCGGCAACGCCCTCGAGACCGAGGAGGCGATCCTGGCGCTGCGCGGCGAGGGTCCCGAAGACCTGATGGAGGTCACCTACGCGTTGGGCGTCGAAATGCTCGTGATGGCGAAGATCGAGCCGACGGCGGCCAAGGCGCGGCAGCGCCTCGAGAACGCGTTGTCGTCCGGACTGGCCGCCGAAAAGTTCGAGCAGATCATCGAGGCGCAGGGCGGCAATCCGAAGGTCGTCGAGGACCCGTCGGTGATGCCGCAGGCGCAGGCGGTCGAAGTGTTCGCGGCGCGCGGCACCGGCGTCGTGACGGCGGTCGAGCCGCGCACCATCGGTCGGGCGATCGTCGCCATGGGCGGCGGCCGGACCCAGGTCGAAGACGCGGTCGAGCCCAGCGTCGGATTCGTGATCACGGTGAAGCCGGGCGACAAGGTGCTGGCCGGCGAGCCGATCGCGTCGGTGTTCGCGCGCGACCCCGCCGGCATCCAGATCGGCTTCGAAGGGCTGGAGCGCGCCATCACCGTCGGCGAGAAGCTCGTGGAGCGGCCGTTGCCCCTGATTTCTCATCGCGTCACCCGCAAGGGCATCGAATCACTCGCCGCCCCCGATCGCGCGCGCGCCGCCCCGACGACCGGGCGCAAGAGGTGATGGCGCATACGTTTCCGCGCGCGACCGCGGCAGTGTAGCTTGCGGGGCCCATGACACACCCCCAGAGCAAGATTCCGTACCTTCCCGACCGCATCAGCGGGCTGGCCGATCTCGCGCACAACCTTTCGTGGAGCTGGAGCCACGAAGCGCGCGCGCTGTTCCAGTCGATCGATCAGCCGCTGTGGCATCTCACCCGTCACAACCCGATCGAGCTGCTGCGACGTGTGGACCCGGCGCG
>DATFSB010000255.1:0-2482 GCA_035262825.1 Gemmatimonadales bacterium
TTCACGCCCTGGCGACCGTCCAGCGCGTTGCGTGGGTCGGCCAGCTCCTCCCAGTTCCGGAACGCGGCACGCTGGTCGTCTCCCCAGAACTTCGAGCGCGCGTTGAGCTGCGCGAAGTCGACGAGCGTTTCGCGGAACCCGTGCGCCTTCCAGTCTGCCGCGCGCCGGGACAGATACTGCGGGACCTGGAAGCGAAACGTCGGCGCCAGCTCCTGCTCCTGGATCGTCGCGATGTCGAGGTTCGCAGGCGGCTCGATCCAACCCTCAGCCAGCCCAACGCAATAGTCGATGGGCTTCATGGCGCCGCCGCCGAACCGCTGGCCCGGCAAGAACTCGGTGGGCTCGATCGCTGCCGCGAACTCCTTGAACAGCGGCTGGCCGTCCGGCCCCAGGCGGAACAGGAGATCCGGCATGAAGAGCGGCACGAGCCGCGCGAGCGCGCGCCGGAAGTCCGTCTTCATGACCTCGAGGTCCGGGTCGCGCATCCACAGCGGATCGGTCGATTCCACCAGCGTCACGCCCAGCGTCCCGCCGAGGACGGACTTGATCTCCCCCGCCGCCGCCGTGACGATCGGTAGCTCCGTCAAGGAGCCTGGCGGGTGCACCATCGACTCGCGGACGACACCCAAGCGCAGGCCCGCCAGCACGCCCGGCGAGCCTGGCATCGTCGCGTGGCTCGCGTAGGGCGTGGCGAGGATGGACGAGCGCGGGACGGTCGTGAACGGGTCGCGCGGGTCGTAGTAGCCGTCCACGGGATCCTTGAGCGCGTCGAGCACTTTCGCGCAGTCGGTGATCGTGCGGCAGAGGATCCCCGTACGGTCGCAGTAGATATCGGCGCCAATGGCCCCGCCGACGAAGCCGAGCATCGCCTTGTGCGGCAGGATGAGGGCCACCGCGTTGTGGTTGGCGGGGCCGCGGGTCGAGGCGCGCGTCTCCTCACCCAGGCTCGCCATGACCAGGTTGGTGCTGACGGAGACGCCGGAGCCCGAGCTCGATCCGAGCGAGGCCGAGCGCGTGGTGTCGTAGGGATTCGCGGGGTTGCCACCCCAGGTGCTGCGCTGGTAGCCGAGTGTCGAGGGCAACACGGCGCGCGGCTGGTGCCGGCCGCCGGGGTTGCCGGCGCGGCCGTTGTACTCGGTGGCCACCGCCTTGGCGTAGATGATCGCGCCCTTGTTGCGCAGCTGCTCGACCAGCACGTGGTCGCGGGCGGGGACGTCGATATCGTAGGCGGCGTCGCCACCGCAGGTGCTGCGCATGTCTTTCGTGTCGAACGGGTCCTTGAACGAGAAGACGACGCCGTACATCGGCATCGTCGCGAGATCGGGATTCCGCCCATACGTCGCGTCGAGCTCAGCCGCCCGCTCCAGCGCGTCCGGGTACTGGCGGAAGATCTCGCAGACGGGGGGCGCGCCAGGCGGCAGCGGACCCCGCGACGGATGCCGGTCGAACTCGCCGCGGCAGGTGACCGAGCGCTCGCCCCGGATGTTGAGCGTGGCCAGCGCGTTGACCTGGCCAGCGTCCGGGATACCCGTGATCATGCCGTACTGCTGCTGAACTGTCGGATCCGAGGCCGTGGCCTCCATGCGGCCCAGCTCCAGCGGCGCGCCCCGGTACTTGTCCAGGTCGGGAAACAGCGTCCTCGCGGCGACTGTCTCGGTCGGAAAGGCGAGCGGTACGCCCGCGCGCACGGCTCCTCTCACCTGGTCCACCGGCATGCCATCCTCGGTGACCAGCACGCTGGCGACGCCGTTGTAGGCGCGGGCGCGGTCGAGGTAACGCTGAACGACCTGCACGCACGTGATCTCGCCCGCCCTGATCGCTGCGTGCAGATCGTCGATCGTCGACTCTTCGAGACGGAACGCCATCTAGGCGGGGAGCGTGAACCCCTGCCGCGCCAGCAGCTTCCAGGCACCGTCCTGCTTCTGCCAGACTCCCAGGACGCCGATCCGCGTCGTCGTCGCCTTGCCGTCCAGCTCGGACTCGGCCAGATAGATGTGGCGGGCAATGGCAGCGTTGCCGACGACGTTCACCTTCAGCTCGGGGAACGCCAGCGACTTGACGACCGCCTTGCGCGTCAGCGCGCCGTTGATGAACTGCTCCTTGGTCTCCACCCGTGCGCTGGAGTGGCCGTAGCTGAGCTGCTCCGAGGTCACTTGAGCGAGCTTGGCCTTGTCGGCTTCAAGAGTCCCCTTGCGAAGGACCTCGATCGCGTCCGCCACGGCCACCTCGTCGCCCGACTGCGCGCCCGCGGAGCCGCTCAGCAGGAGACCGGCACCGACCGCTCCGAGCGTCACTGCGCCTGCCGCCATCGCCTCACGCCGCGTCACGTCCATGGGCTCCTCCTCTGGAGTGGGGTTGACGGAAACGACCTCTAGCCGAGCAGGCCCTGCAGCTCCGGGACGACCCAGAGCGGCGCCTGGCCGGCCTCCATCCGCTGGATGTTGTCGAAGCCGTTGCGGTACGCCTTCGCCCAGTTGTCCCA
>DATFSB010000256.1:0-14661 GCA_035262825.1 Gemmatimonadales bacterium
CCCGCGGTAGCCGTTGCGGTAAACCGCACGGAGGGGAGCCCCGTTGCGCTTGCGGTCAGCGTATCGACCTTTGCGGTCGAACCGAGGGTCCAGCTTCCCACGGCGGCAGTGCCCGCCGCGCCCGTCGTGGTCACCGATCCGGAGAGCGACCCGTTCCCGGCCGTCACGCTGAACGTCACTTGCACACCGGGCACCGGATTGGCGAAGGCATCCTTCACCACGACTGTCGGGGCAGTCGCGACGGCCGTGCCCGCAGCCGCCGTTTGGCCATCGCCCGCGCTCTTGGCGAGTGACGCGGCCGAGCCCGCGGTCCCCGTTGCAGTGAACGTCACCGGGCTGCCGGAGAGGCTGCCCGCGCTGGCGTGGAGTGAATTGCTCCCAGCGACCGTGCCGAGAGTCCAACTTCCTACGGCGGCGAGCCCCGCGGCGTCGGACGTAGCGACGGGTCCGGTGATGCTGCCGCCGCCGGTCACGACGGTGAAGGTCACCGCGACGCCCGATACCGGATTGCCGAACTGATCGGTCACCTTCACGCGCGGCGGCGTCGCGACGGCGGCGTTGACGGTGGCCGTTTGTCCGTTCCCGGCGTTGGCCTGGACTTGCGACGCAGCGTCGGCCGTCGCCGTCGCAGTGAAGCGCGCGCTCACCGAGCCGGCTGTGGCGATGAGGGTGTCGATCCGGGCCACCGTCCCGAGCGTCCAGCTGCCGACTGCCGCGTCGCCGGTTGCATTGGCGATCGCGACTCCACCTGTAACAATGCCGCTCCCCGCCGTGGGAGCGAAGCTCACGCTGGTGCCGGGCACCGGGTTGCCGAACTGGTCCTCGACTCGCACCGCCGGCGCGGTGGCGACCGCGGAATTGACGGTAGCGCTCTGCGCGTCGCCGCTGGTCTTCACGAGCTGGCTCGGTGGTCCAGCCGTGGCCGTTGCCGTGAAGGTCACCGGCGAACCCGGAAGCGGGGCCGCGGTGGCGGTGAGCGAGTCGACGCCGATCGCCGTTCCCAGACGCCACGTGGTGACCCGTGCGCGCCCGTTCGTGTCCGTCGTGTCCACTGCCCCGGTAACGCTCCCCTTCGCGGACACGACCGCGAACGTAACCGGGATACCGGGTACCGGATTACCGTACTGATCGCGCACGACCACCGTGGGCGCCACGGCGACGGTGGTGTTCACCGCGGCCGACTGACCCAGCCCGGAGTCTGCAGCGACCTGCGTCGGCGCGCCGGTGCCAAGGACCAGCCGAGCGACGACGGTGTGTGGACTGTTGCTCGCGCGCGGAGCGCGCAGCAGCACGCGGCCGATATAGGTGCCCGGGGCGAAGGCCGTACTCGCGTCTGTAACATCGATGGTATCGGGAGCGGAGTTCGAGCGGTGCGTCACGGTGAGCCAGCCGGTGGCGCCGGGGTCGTACGTGACGGTATCGCTGAGGCTGTCGAGCGTGCCGCTGCTGCCATTCGTGACGATCACAGTTTGCGGCGCGGGCATCGGGCCATTGGCGACGGCGGAGAATGAGACGGTGTCGGCGCTGGTCACAATCAGAGGGGGCGGCATCACGGTCACTTGGGCAGTGGCCGTCATTCCTCCCGCCCGGGCGCTGACCGCCGTAGCCCCGGGCGCTCTCCCCGTCACCTCGCCCGAAGATGACACGGAGGCGATCGAGGAATCGGCCGCTGTCCAAACGGTGGCAACACCGATGAACTGCATGCCCGAGGGATCGGTGGCCACCGATATCAGCCGCACTCGCTGGCCGACCGAGATCGTGGTCGCGGCGGGACTCACCACCAGTGAGACGATCCGCTTGGGGCCGACCGCCGTATCGGTGGTGCAGGCGAGGACGATCGCCGTGGCGACCACGATGCATAGCCGTCTCGACGTCATCCCGGGACTCCTCGGGCTATTGAATGGCCGTGATCACCCACGTCCCGCCCGAGCGTGTGAGGCGCGCGCGGAAGGTCGTGGGGTTGCGTTCCTGGCGACGTGTATTGGTATTCTGGTATGACAGCGTTCCGCTCACTGCGACGTCGGCTTGATCGCCGTTGACGTCTATCTGGCTCGGTCGCAGGTCGGCGTGAATGTCCCGCGCGTTATCGAAGAGATCCTGCCAGGCCTGAGCCTGGGTCGCGGTGATCTGTGGATAGAGCCGCCGCACGGCGCTCACGTCCCGGGTTTCGAGCGCTCGGCCGTATGCGGCGATCGTTTCGCGGATTTGCGGCGTTGGGTCAACGGGGGGCGGCGCGGGAGCCGGGGTCCTTGGCGCCGAGTCGACCGCCGCGGGCCGGTGCTGCGCGGTAACGCGATTCGCGGTCGCGCTGCTTTCGGCGGCGCTGAAGGAGCTCGCCGCGGCCCGCAGCAGCGCGAACGCATCGGCTCGGTGACCCCGTTGGCGCAGATTCTGCGCCTGTGCGATCGCGGCGTCGCCCGTGGACAGATCGGCAGCAACGACGCCGGCGCTCACAGCTCGGCTACGCGCTGTCTGCGCGGAGACGAGGGCTACTGCGACCGTGGCATCGGAACTATCCGCTGGCGGGCGCGTGCGGTCGCGGGCCCGGTCCTCGGAAGAAGGTGAAACAGAGCCAGAAGGGGCGGGGTTGCCAGGTGCAGGAGATGCTCCTGCCGCTGCCGCCGACTCGACGGGTTGTCGGGCAGGCTGGGAATCGACGACGCTGGCTCCAGGTCGTACGCCGAGGGTGTCCACGGTGGCAGGAGGCTGCTGCGACGACCGCCAAGGGTGGGTCAGGAAGAGCGCCACCGCCGCCGCGATGGCGACGCCGCCGGCGATCAGCCCGATCATGCGGCCGCGGCCGCGCGCGGCCTCGACCGTGATCGTCGCCGTGGCGCTCGTATCGGCGCTCGATGCCGTGATCGTGACCGTCCCCGGGGCCATCGCCGACACGAGTCCGGTTTCCGTGACCAGCGCGATGTCGGGATTGGTGGAAGCCCAGCTCACCGGACGGCCGCCGAGCGTCTGGCCTTGCCGCGTCTTGGCGGTAGCCCGCAGCTGGACTCCGTCGCCCACGGCGATGGTCACGCGCGCCGGCGTGATCGCGAGCACGGCGATCGACGAGCGCCGCGTCGTGGTCCCGCCGCCGGAGCGCTGCACCGACGGCTGACTCACCGGCGTGCTGAACCGCTCCAGCAGCTTCAGGTTCTCGCCCGCAGCGGCGAGCGTCATCATCTGGGTGCGCACCGGGTCGTCGGGCGAAAGCGACACCGTCCCCATCGCGCTGGTCGCGGCTTCCATGGTGGGGAAGCGCTGCGCCTGGTCCTTCTCCAGCATGCGCATCACGGTCGACGCCAGGTCCATCGGACAATCGGGGCGCACCTGGACCACGGGTCGCGGCGGCTGATTGAAGTGCGCGTACATCACCGCCATCACCGAATCGGCGATGAAGGGGAGCTTGCCCGACAACATCTCGTAGGCGACGACGCCGAGCGAGTACTGGTCGGTGGCGCCGCTGAGCTCCTGGGCGGCGCATTGCTCCGGACTCATGTACGACGGCGTCCCGACCGTCGCCCCCGTCACGGTCAGGCCCTGTGTCTCCTTCACTTTTGCGATACCGAAGTCGGTCACGATGGCCCAGCCATCGGAATCGAGCATGATGTTGGCGGGTTTGATGTCGCGGTGAATCACGCCGCGCTTGTGGGCGTAGCCGAGCGCGCCGCCGACCTGCATGAGGATGGTGCGGACCATGGGAATCGGCAGCGCACCGACCTCGCGGATGATCGAATCGAGCGGCCGTCCTTCGATGAACTTCATCACGAAGAACAGCAGGTCGCCGCTTTCCTGAACCGAGTAGATGGGGATGATGTGCGGATGCGAGAGCTGCGCCGCGGTGCGCGCTTCGCGTTTGAAACGCTCGGCCATGCCCTCGCCGGAAAAGAGCTGGGGGGACATGACTTTAATCGCAACTTTGCGGCCGAGCGCGATGTCATGTGCCAGGAACACGGTGGCCATGCCGCCGCGCCCCAGCTCAGTCATGATCTCGTAGTCGCCGAGCGTCGCCTGACGCAGCGCGTCGCGCAGCGCGTCCCCCCGCTGCGGCGTGGACTGCACGTGGAGCGTGGTGACACCGCCCTGAGGCGATGAGATGTCCAGCCCGCAGCTGGCGCAGAAATGTGCGCCGGCCGGGATCGCCGCACCGCAGCGATTGCAAGACACCGAATTAGATGCCACGCTCATGAGCCCACCGAGGAATTCCTAATATGCCGGCTGGCGAATGTGTATGCCAAATCGTAGCTTGGCTGCAACACTGCCGGAGACTTTCTACCCCATGGGGTCATGGCTGGAACGGTACCTCGGGTTAGGCCCGGCAATGCAGCAACGCCTGCTCGACACGATCGTCATTGTGGCCGGGCTGTGGGTGCTCCAGAGCGTTGCCCTCGCCGTGATGTACCGCCGGTCCAGCGACCCCCGTGTCCGCTACAAATGGCGCAAAACCATCACCTACCTGGCCCTGCTGATCGGCCTGGTGGCGATCGGTCATATCTGGGTAGAACGCATCGAGTCCCTCGCCACGTTCCTCGGACTGCTGACGGCCGGGATCGCGATCGCGCTCAAGGACATCATCGCGAACCTCGCCGGCTGGGCGTTCATCGTATGGAGTCGACCCTTCGACGTTGGTGACCGCGTGCAGGTGGGCCCGTACGCTGGCGACGTCATCGACCTGCATCTGTTTCAGTTCACGCTCAATGAAATCGGCAACTGGGTCGACGCCGACCAGAGCACCGGCCGGATCATCCATGTTCCCAACGGCAAAGTATTATCGGAACCCATCGCCAACTACGACAAGGGGTTCCGTTACATCTGGAGTGAGATTCCGGTCACCATCACGGCCGACAGTAACTGGAAGAAAGCCAAACAGATCCTCGAGGGGATCGCCACGCGGCATGCCGAGCAGCTCAACGACCAGGTCGAAAAGGAGCTGCTCGAGGCCTCGCGCCGCTACCTCATCGCCTATACGAAACTGACGCCCATCGTGTACGTGCGGGTCGCCGATCACGGCATCCGGCTGACGCTGCGCTACCTCATTCGCTCACGGTTCCGGCGCGGCAGCGAAAACGCGATCTGGCAGGACGTGCTCGACGAATTCGGACGCGAACCGGACCTGCGACTTTCCTACCCGGCGGCTCGCAAGACCCAGACCACCGCCTCACCCCGCTGACATCAGGGGGGCGACGCCCACCTCATAGTGTGTCACCGTGGGCTCGAGGTAGAGCAGGAATTCGCGGTCCTCGGGATAGTAGTGGGCACGCTCGACGTCCGCGCCGGCGAAGCGCTTGATGGCGTCGTACGACTCCCACAGCGAGATGAAGAGGAACTCCGTCTCGCCGGGCTGATTGCGCCGCAACACCCACACGCCCTTGTTGCCGGGCGTCGCGCGGCAGTCGCGCACGCCGGTACGGTCGAGATAGGCAGCGTAAGCATCGCCGCGGTCCGGGAGCACCGCACCACGCCAGAGTCGTGCGATCACGGAGCCTTCCGGAGGGTGTGGAGGTTGGTGGAAGTTGGTGGAGGAATCATTCCAGACTCTCGAGGATCTTTTCGGTTCCCATCACCGTTGCGAACTCGCCATTCAGATCCGCGAGCGCTACGTCATGCAGCAGCTGCGCGGAGAACAGCCGGCCGTCGGGACCGGTGTTGTCGAACGTCGCGGTCGCGTCGGCGACCACGTAGGTATCGAAGCCGAGATTTCCCGCCATCCGCGCGGTAGTCGAGACGCAAAGGTTGGTCTGCATCCCCGTCACCACGAGCGTCCGGCGTCCAGCGGCGCGCAGATCGGCTTCGAGCGATGTGCCGATGAAGGCGCTGTTCACCGACTTTCGCACCACCGGCTCACCGGGGTGCGGCCGCACTTCCGGCTTGATCTCGACGCCCGGCTGGTTGGGACGCAGCGGCGACTGCGGCAGCCGCGAGACGTGCTGCACGAAGACCACGGGCCGTCCCGTCGCCCGCCAACGGTCGAGCAGCCGGGCGATGTTCCGCTCCAGCTCCGGATTGTTGCGGTGCAGCGACTCGTTGTACTGATCGAACCCCTGCTGGACGTCGACGACGAGAAGAACGGCATCACGGCTGATCGTCATTGTTCCCCGCGCGGGTTGTGGAGGAGGGTGGACGATGGTGGGTGGTGAAGGATCCTCCACCAACCTCCACTATCTTCCACCAACTTCCACAGTCCTTTCCTGTCTCACAGCATCCCCGATCTCGACGACCGTCTTCACCAGCAGATCAAAGTCCTCGCTGCGCGACCGCTGGTTCGTGTTGGCGACCCGGATCGCGAAGCGGCCGTCGAGCACCGTGTGCGAGGGAAGGGCGACCCCGCTTTCCTGCAGTCGCCACAGAATCTCCTGGTTGAGCGCATTCAGCGCCGTCGCCTCGAGCCCCGGCGCGACGTAGCGGAAGCAGCAGATGTTGAGCGGGGCGGGCGCCAGCAGCTCGAGCTGCGGATGCGCTTCGATCAGGGATACGAGATAGCGGATCTGCGCCACGTTCTGCGCGATCACTTTGCCGATCGCGTCGATGCCGTGCGTCTTGAACGCCATCCACACTTTGAGCGCGCGGAACCCGCGCGACAGCTGGATCCCGAGATCGGCGAACAGCACGCCGCCTGCCGCGAGCCCGCGCGCCGTCGCGCCGAGGTAGCTCGGTGCCGCGGCGAACGTGTCGTGGTGCACCTCCGGATGCCGGATCAGCGTGCACCCGACCTCGAACGGCAGATAACCCCATTTGTGGAGATCGAACGCGACCGAGTCGGCGGTTTCGAGACCGCGAACGATGCCGGCCAGTTCGGGGGCCAGGCGCACCAACGCACCGAATGCGCCATCGACGTGGAACCAGAGGTTCTCGGCGCGGCACAGTGCGCCCAGCGCCGCCAAGTCATCGGTGGCGCCGGTGTTCACCGTGCCGGCGCTGCCGACGACGCAAATCGGACGGCGTCCCTGCGCGCGGTCGGCGGCGATCGCGGCCTTCAGGGCCGCGATATCGATGCGGAAGGCAGCGTCCACCGGAATGAGGCGGAGATTGCGGTGTCCCAGACCCATCAGCTCGACGGCCTTTTTCACCGAGCTGTGGCCTTCCGTGGACGTGTAGACGACGAGCGCGGGTGCGCCGTTACCGACTCCCTGCTCGCGCACGTCGAACCCCGCCTTTGCCTGGCGCGCGACGGCGAGGGCGACGAGGTTCGCCATCGAGCCGCCCGACACGAGCAGACCGCTCGAGCCGGCGGGGAACCCCATCACCTCGGCGAGCCATGCGATCACGCGCTCTTCCACGTGGCGCGCGCCTTCCTGCACCCCCGCCGCCTGCGGGTTCATCCCCGACGCGAGCATGTCGGCGAGCATCGCGAGCGGCGTACCGGTGCCGATCACCCAGCCCCAGAACCGCGGGTGAATGTTGCCGGGCGGGTAGGGCAGCACGTCCCGCTTGAACTGCTCATAGACCGCCTCCGCCGGTTTCCCCTGGTGGGGCAGCGGCTCGGCGAGCCGCGTCCGCACGGCATCCGGGAACGGCTGCCACACCGGCCGCTCCCGCACCGACGCGAGATAGTCGACCATGTCGTCGAGCATGCGATGCCCGAGGATCCGGAAGTCGTCCCAGGATGCGGGGTCGAGGGTGAGCTCGGTTGGTGTCATGCGGCCTCCGAGTCAGGCAACGGCGTTGTCGGTCCTCGGTTATCGGTTGTGGATGGTGCTGCCGACCGATTACCGATGACCGATGACGCCTTATGTGATAGCTGAATCCACACCACCGCAGCCAGCGTCAACACGATCGCCACGATCATCCTGCCGGTGATCGGCTCGCCCAGGAACACCGAGCCGAGCAGCACTGCGATCACCGGATTCACGTAGGCATAGGTGCCGACGATCGTCGCCGACGCGTGGCGCAGCGCGTAGCTGTAGGAGCTGTAACCGACGATCGAGCCGAAGACGACGAGATAGGCGATCGCGGCCGCGCCGCGTCCGCTGAGGTGCCAGTGTCTCCATTCGCCGAGCAGCGACCCGACGACGGCCACCGTGAGTCCGCCGGCGAGCATCTGAATCGCGGCCGACATGTACGCACTCGTCTGCGTCGGATGCCGTTTGGCGTAGATCGAGCCCAGGGACCACGAGGCGCTGGCGCAGGTGAGCGCGATCGGTCCCCGCAAATCGGCCGAGAGGATCTCGCGCGGGTTGGCGCCGACGAGCAGCGCCGTCCCGAAGAATCCGACGAGCAGCCCGACGATCACCCGCCACGTCAACCGGCTCGTGCCGCCGGGGATCGTGGCGTCGAAGAAAGCCATCCACAGCGCTACCGTCACGACGAAGACGCTGGCGACGCCCGAGGGCGTGTATTGCTCCGACCACACGACGAATGCGTTGCCGCCGGCGAGCAGAAAGACGCCGACGATCGCCGACGTACGCCAGTCCGCGGCGCGACGGGGCAGGGTGTCCCCGAACGCCAGCGCGATGACGAGCAACAGCCCGCCGGCGATGGCGAAACGCAATCCGGCGAACAGGAACGGCGGCAGCACACCGACGCCAATCTTGATAGCGAGATAGGTCGACCCCCAGAACACGCAGACGAGGAGCCAGGCGATCAACGCCTTGCCACGCAGGCCGGCCATCAGTCGAGATCCTCGGCGAGCAGTCCGGGCTTCTCGAACACAGTGCCGAGCACTATCGTCGTGCGCGTGTTGATCGATTTCTGGCCCTCGGTGAGGGTGCGCAGGATCCCCTGCACGCCCTCGAGGTCGGGTGCGACAATCTTCAAGATGTAGCAATCCTCACCCGCGACATGATGGCACTC
The DNA here is from genome assembly GCA_035262825.1 of Gemmatimonadales bacterium. GTDB lineage: Bacteria > Gemmatimonadota > Gemmatimonadetes > Gemmatimonadales > GWC2-71-9 > DASTHG01. The sequence continues at coordinate 8,782 of DATFSB010000256.1, forward strand.
GATGACGCCGGGGTTTTTCGCCATCTGCCTGATGCGCGGCTCGTCGACGACGTAGGTCGGATTGCCGTAGCGCACCGAGACGAACGCCGTGACAGGGTAGCCGAGTTTCTTGCGATCGAGGTGAGCGCCGTAGCCCGTGATGTAACCCGATTCCTCGAGGCGCTTGACGCGCTCCATCACCGCGGGGCGGGAGAGCCCGACGGTGTCGGCGACGGACTGGTAACTCGAGCGGCCATCACTGGCGAGGAGGCTGAGAATGCGACGATCGATGGCATCGAGACCAGGTTTGGTTGCCATTTCGTAACCTCTCAGGGCAACTGATTCAGACGTTTCGTCAATCGCAGCCTATAGAAACCTAACGAATGTCTAGTCTAAACGGTTCCCGGCTGACGAACTATCCGATTCTTGTTAGCAAACTGTCCTTGAGTTAGGACACTGAGGCTTGCTACCTTGCCCGCCATGCAGGTGCTCGACGCGCTCATCGCCACGATCCGTCCCTATCAATCCGTGCTGGTCGGGTACTCGGGCGGCGTCGACTCCACCCTCGTCGCCGTGGCGGCGCGGCGGGCGCTCGGTCGCGAGTCGGTGCTGGCGGTCATCGGGCGCAGCGCATCGTATCCCGAGCAGCAGCGGGCGGCCGCGCAGTCGATTGCCGATCGGTTCGATCTCCCGCTCGTCGCCATCGACACGCACGAGCTCGACAATCCCGCCTACCTCGCCAACCCCACCAATCGCTGCTTCTACTGCAAGTCCGAGCTGTGGACGCGCCTCGGTGCGCTCGCGCTCGAGCGGGGTCTGCGGGTGGTGTGCGACGGCACCAACGCCGACGACCTGCATGAGCATCGGCCCGGGTACGCCGCGGGGCGGCAGGCGGGAATTCGCTCGCCGCTGGCGGAGGCTGGTGCGACGAAAGCGGACGTGCGGGCGGCCGCCCAGGAGCTGGGGCTTCCCAACTGGGACGCCCCGGCGGCGCCCTGTCTCTCGAGCCGGGTGCAGTACGGCATCGCGATCACGCCGCGGCGGCTACAGCAGGTCGAGGCGGGAGAAGCGTACCTGCGCGCGCTCGGAGGCAGCGGGAACCTGCGGGTGCGCCATCGCGGGACGACGGCCTCGGTGGAGGTCGATCCGGAGTGGATCGGCTGGGTCGAGGCGCGTCGCGAGGCCGTCACGACGCGCCTGCAGGCGCTCGGTTTTGGGGAGGTGCAGATCGACCCACGCGGTTATCGTCGCGGCAGTCTGATCCTCGACGCCCACGACGCGTGAGGCTGTTTATCGCGCTCACTCCTCCTCCCACCGTGCAGCGCGCAGTGTGGGAGGCGTTCGCGCCGCTGCGCGACCGGAGGCTGCCCGTCAAATGGGTGGCGCCCGAGAATGTGCACCTGACCCTCAAGTTCCTGGGCGAGGTCGCTCCCGAGCGGCAGGCGGAGATCGTCGCGGCGTTGACGTCGGCAGCGCAGGGGACGAAGGCGATTACGCTGGTGGTGCACGGGGCGGGGGCGTTCCCGAACACTCGCGCACCGCGCGTCGTGTGGGCCGGGATCGAGCCCGATCCCGCGATCGAGATACTGGCGGACCGGGTCGAGCGCGGCTGCGCGACGCTGGGATTTCCGCCCGAGGGCCGGCCGTTCCGGCCGCACCTGACGCTGGGCAGGGCGGAGCGCGATGCCCGCGCTCGCGACTGGGCGGGAGTGGCGGAGCTGCTCGACGGGCTTGCGGTCGACGCCAGCGCCCTGCTCGACGGTGTGGATCTGGTCCGTTCCGAGCTCCGCCGCGGCGGGTCGGTGTATCACAGGGTACATCGTGAACGGCTGTCTTAAGGGGCTGTTTCGCCTCTTCCTCTTCGTCCTGCTGCTGGTGGGCGTCGCCGCGGCGTACTGGTATCGCCAGCCGATCGGCCGAGCCTTCAACCACCTGGTGGGACGCCGCGACACCGCGTTGCCGAAGGTGTCCCCCGACTCCGGCATCGGGGCGCCGACTCCGACCGCGCTGGTGTCAGCGCAGCGCAAGCTCGCCTCCCTGGCCGCACCCCGGGGCCCCGACTCCGTGGTGCTGACGCCGAACGAGATGGCGTCGCTCGTCGGCAACGGGATCGACTGGACCGTGCGCAAGACGTTCGACTCGCTGCGCATCGAGCTGTCGGAGGGGTCGATCGCCGTGAACGCCCGGCTCGACACGAAGCTGATTCCGCAGGACGCCCTCGGTCCGCTGCGCGGGTTGCTCGCCGAGCGCGAGCCGATTCGCATCGCGGGTCCGCTGCGCATCGCGCGCCCCGGGGTGGCGCGCTGGACGGTGCAGTCGATCGCGCTGCGCGGCTTTCCGTTCCCCGCGCCCGCGGTTCGGGCGCTGGCGCGGCAGACGGCGGGCGCCGACACGACCGGCTCGATCGCGCTGCAGGTCGATCCCGCCGTCGCCAATCTCGCGATCCATCCCGGCGCTGTCGTGTTGTACCGGAAACGCCGCCCATGAGCCGCCGCGTTCTGGTCGTCGACGACGAGAAGGGCGTGCGCGAGGCTCTGAAGCAGGTGCTTGAGTTCGAGGACCTCGACGTGCAGACGTGCGCCTCCGGCTTCGACGCCGTGGAGGCGTACGGGGAATTCCGTCCCCACCTCGTCTTCCTCGACGTGAAGATGCAGGGAATGGACGGGCTCGAAGTCCTGCGGCGACTGCGCGAGCAGGATCCGCACGCCCAGGTCGTCATGATCTCCGGCCACGGGACGATTCAAACGGCCGTCGAAGCGACGCAGCTCGGCGCCTACGATTTCCTGGAAAAGCCGCTCGACACCGATCGCATCCTGCTGACGCTGCGCAACGCGCTGCAGCACATCGATCTCTCGGAAGAGAACGTGCGGCTGCGGGCGGAAGTCGAGGCGCAGTACGAGATCGTCGGGTCGAGCAAAGCGATCAAGTCGGTGATCGACCGGATCGAGAAAGTGGCGCCGACCCCGGCCCGGGTGTTGATCACCGGCGAGAACGGGACCGGCAAGGAGCTCGTGGCGCGGGCGATTCACGCGCTCAGCTCGCGTGCGCGGGGCCCGTTCGTCGAGGTCAATTGCGCGGCGATCCCGGCGGAGCTGATCGAGAGCGAGCTGTTCGGGCACTTGAAGGGGAGCTTCACCGGCGCGATCGCCGACCGGCCCGGCAAGTTCGAGCTGGCCGACGGCGGGACGCTGTTCCTCGACGAGATCGGCGACATGAGCCTCAACGCCCAGGCGAAGGTGCTGCGGGCGTTGCAGGAAGGTGTGATCTCGCGGATCGGCTCGGGGAAGCCGCAGCAGGTGGACGTGCGGGTGATCGCGGCGACGAACAAGACGCTGGAGCAGGAGATCGCGGCGGGGCGATTCCGCGAAGATCTGCTGTATCGCCTGAACGTCGTGCCGATCGAGGTACCGCCGCTCCGAGCGCGCCTCACCGACATCCCCCAGCTGGTGCAGCACTTCACCGATCAGCTCTCGGGGACCGGCCGCGCCGGCTTGAAGCCGAAGGAGTTCAACGAAGGGGCGTTGCAGCGGCTCGCAGTGCACGACTGGCCCGGCAATATTCGCGAGCTGCGCAACGCCGTTGAGCGCCTCCTCATCCTCGCGGCGGGAGACGCCGTGACCGAGGCCGACGTCGACAAACTGGTAGGTGACGGGGGTCGCACCGTAGCGGCCGGGGAGGCGGCGGTTGGCGGAGCGCTGTTTCGCGCCGGGACGTTCGAGGAGTTCAAGCAGGCCGCCGAGAGGTCGTACCTCCTGGCCAAGCTTAAGGAGCACGACTGGAACGTTTCCGAAACGGCGCGTACGTTGGCGATGCCGCGCAGCAACCTCTATAAGAAGATCGAGCGCTACCACCTGGCCCGGGAGAGCTGAGTGCAGAAGAACCAGGAGCGGGACTGGGACAAGGAGCTGGCCGAGGTGGACCGGCTGTTGAACCAGCTCCCCTCGCACCGCGAGGAGCAGGTCGCTGCGCAGGCGGCGAAGCGGGCCCAGCCGTCGGTGCGTCCGGGCGCCGCTCCACCGGACCAGGGCGGCGGCCGCATCGGCACCTGGGCGCGCGTCGCCCTCGGCCTGCTGCTCGGGATCGGGATGCCGCTGTGGCCGTATGATCACGGGTGCGGCATCAAGCTGTTCATCTATCTTGGTGGCGTGTTGACGGTCGTCGTCGCCGGCGTGTGGAGCAGCCTGTCATCATGGAAGCGCCGCATGGGGACCGCGCACCTCATCTCGCAGCTCCTGGTGATCTGGGGACTCGTGCTGACGGCGGAGGTCGTATTGCCGCGGACCGGGTATGCGAAGAGTCCTGCTACCTGGTTCTGCCCCTGAAGCGCTGTCAGCTGTCAGCCGTCAGTTTGTCACCCCCATTACCTTAGCTGACGGCTGATAGCTGGCCGCTGAAAGCTCTCGTTAGGAAACCAATGCCAGACAATTTCAAGAACTTCATCGCCGGCGAGTGGGTGGCTCCTGCCACCGGCTCGTATTTCGAGAACCACAACCCTGCCGACTGGAACGACCTGATCGGCTGTTTCCCGCGCTCCGGTCCGGACGACGTGCGCCGCGCGGTGGAGTCGGCGAAGCGCGGGTTCGCGCAGTGGTCGAAAACGCCGGCGCCGTCGCGCGGTGCCGTGCTGCAGCGCGTCGGCGAGCTGCTGGTCGCGAAGAAGGAAGATATCGCGCGCGCGATGACACGTGAGATGGGCAAGGTTCTCGCCGAAACGCGCGGCGACGTCCAGGAGGGGATCGACACGGCGTTCTACGCGGCGAGCGAAGGCCGCCGGCTGTTCGGTCGCGTCGTGCCATCGGAATTGAAGAACAAATGGGCGATGAGCTTCCGCCGCCCCATCGGCGTTGCGGGGATCATCACCCCGTTCAATTTCCCGCTCGCGATCCCCACCTGGAAAATGTTTCCGGCGCTGCTGTGCGGGAACGCCGTCATCTTCAAGCCCGCCGAAGACGTCCCGCATACGGGACACCTGCTCGTCGAAGTATTGTTGGACGCGGGTCTCCCCCCCGAAGTGATTCAGCTGGTGCACGGCCAGGGCTCCGTGGTGGGGAAGGCGATCATCGAGCACCCGGACGTCCCGGTGATCTCGTTTACCGGATCGACCGAGACGGGATCGATCATCGGTGCCACGTGTGGTCGCATGCATAAGCGGCTTTCACTCGAGATGGGCGGCAAGAACGCGATGCTCGTGATGGACGACGCCGATCTCGACCTGGCGCTCGACGGGGTGCTGTGGGGCGCGTTCGGGACGACGGGGCAGCGCTGCACCGCGACGAGCCGGCTGATTCTCCACGAAAAGATTCACGATCGCTTTCTGAAGATGCTCGGCGATCGAGCGAGCCGGCTCCGCCTGGGTCCCGGGCTGGATGCGAATACGGAGGTCGGTCCGTTGATCCATGAAGAGGCGCGGCGCAAAGTGGTGGAGTACGTCGACATCGGGAAACGGGAGGGGGCGGCTGTGGTGGTCGGCGGCGCGCAGCCGAGTGCGAAAGGGCTCGACGCGGGTTGGTTTTTCCAGCCGACGGTGCTAGCGGGTGTGAAGCCGGGGATGCGGGTCGAGCAGGAAGAGATCTTCGGGCCGGTGCTCTCGACCATCAAGGTCGGCTCGCTCGACGAGGCCGTGCGGGTCAACAACGACGTGCAGTACGGTCTCTCGAGCTCCCTCTACACGCGTGACGTCAACGCCGCCTTCCGGGCGATGAGCGACCTCGACAACGGCATCACCTACATCAACGCGCCCACGATCGGCGCGGAAGCCCACCTGCCGTTCGGCGGGGTGAAGCAGACCGGCAACGGCCACCGCGAGGGCGGCTGGGAGGTGTACGAGTTCTATTCCGAGACCAAGGTCTGCTACATCGACTACTCAGGACAGCTGCAGCGGGCGCAGATCGACAATTACGA
>DATFSB010000257.1:0-2436 GCA_035262825.1 Gemmatimonadales bacterium
TTCGTCCACGAACCGCTCGTTTTCCCGCACGTCGACCAGGCGGGAGCGCAGCGTCTCCATCCCCGGCGGCGTCATCAGGAACTCGGTGCCGGCGGCGAACGGTCCGTCGATGGTGATGCGTTCGATACCGGCGTTCCAGCGCGGCCAGCCGGGGACATCGGCGAAGTAGCGCCACAATGTCTCGGGCGAGGCGGTCGACTGATGCTCAACGCTGTGTTGCCATGTCGCCGCGGTCATGGGTCCCCCTCCTACCGACTCGTAGGCGACACGCTGAAGGGTGCGCCTCACGCTCCTTTGGAGGCACACGCTTAGCGTCTCGCCCCATCACGGACGCTGCCTATCGCCCTCCCGCCCGCAAAGTCCTAGTCACTAACACGGCCATGCCGAGCATGATGAGTGCGCTGGCCAGCGCCGTGACCCGCAACCCCGTTGTAAATCCGGCTCGCGCCGTGTCGAGGAAGGCCGCTCCGAAATCGGAAAATTGTCGAGCCACCGCGACGGCACCGCCGAGCGTCTCACGGGCGGCGTGCGCCGCCTCGAGCGGAAGTCCATCGAGCGCGACGTGGGACATCGCGCCGCGGTAAATGGCGGTTCCGATACTTCCGAGGATCGCGATCCCGAGTGCGCCGCCGAGCTCCGAGCACGTCTCCGAGATCCCCGCGGCCGCCCCGGCACGCTCGGGCGGGACCGTCCCGATGATCAGGTCATTCGCGAGCGTGAATACTGGCGAGAGCCCGAGGGAGAAGATGACGGTGCTGGCCACGAGCAGCGGCAGCGTGGCGGCGCCGTCCACCCGGGTGAGCACGACGAAGCCCAGGGCGGCGATGACGAGACCGCGGCTCATCAACGTCGCGGGAGGCACCCGGCGCGCGAGCAGCGGTGACACCAGCGACCCGACGACGAACGAGGCCGCGAACGGCATGGAATAGAGCCCGGCCCGCATCGGGGTGAGACCGAGGACGAGCTGCAGGTACTGGGCGATGAATACGTAGGGACCGAACACGGCGAACGTGGCGAGCAGGTACGTGACGAGCGACGCGCTGAACGCCCTGTTGCGGAACAGGCGCAGGTCGATCAGCGGGTCGGCGAGGGCCCGCTGCCGCCGCACGAAGATGGCGCCCAGGATCAGGCCGGTCGCGATCGCCAGCGCCGGCAGCAGCGCGACACCGTGGGCCGCCATCTCCTTGACGCCATAGATGACGCCCAGCACCGCAGTGATGGAGAGCGCCGCGCTCAGCAGATCGATGCGGCCGGCCTGCGGATCGCGATACTCGGGCAACAGGATCGGTCCCACCGCCAGGAGCAGGATCATGATCGGGACGCTGACCAGGAACACGGAACCCCACCAGAAATGCGCGAGCAGGAAGCCGCCCAGGGGCGGACCGATCACGGCTCCGGCCGAGTAGCTGGCGATCCACACGCCGATGGCGAACGAGCGCTGTTGCGGGTCGAGAAACATGTTGCGAATCAGGGACATCGTCGACGGGGCGAGCGTCGCGCCGGCGAGTCCCAGCACAGCGCGCGCCGCGATCAATCTCCCGGGGCTGGTGGCGAAAGCCGCGAACACCGAAGCGACGCCGAACGCGGCGGCGCCGATCAGCAGCAGGCGCCGGCGGCCGATCCGATCGCCCAGCGTCCCCATCGTGATCAGGGATCCCGCGACGAAGAACCCGTAGATGTCGATGATCCACAGCAGCGCGGTGCTGCTGGGATGCAACGCGGCGCTGAGCGACGGCACCGCGAGGTTCAGCACGGTGAGGTCCATCGAGTACAGGAGGCAGGGCAACGCGATCACGGCGAGCCCGATCCATTCGCGGCGCCCGGCCTTCGGTCCCTCGAGCGTCTCGCCGCTCACCCGGATTGCGCCGCTCGGCCTCATGCGTCACCGCTCGGCGTTCAAAAAGGGCAGCACCGTCGGCACGAGCGCCGGCGACATGAACATGTCGTAGTGCGTGACGTTGGGCAGAATCGCGAGCCGGTTCTTCCCCATGTGCTCGCGCTGCCAGCCGGCATCGCGCTGGCCCTCGCCGAGCAGGTGGTAGAACTTCACGATGTGCTCGGGGCGCACCATGTCGTGATCGCCGAACACGAGCAGTACCGGCCCGTGCAGCGTCTTGACCTCCTCCGACCAGTCATACGGCTGGCGCATGTACGCCCCCATCGCATCCAGCAAGCGCGGGAAGTCCTGCGGCCGCGGCGCCACGGCGACATAGCGCTGGTACATCGGCGTCTGCTTCATCTGGTCCGCCATCGCCCCGCTGACCGCCGCCTGTTGCGGCAGCATCTCGGGGAAGAAGCCGTCCTGCGAGATCGGCGCCGAGACCACCACGAGGCGGCGCACCACGGTGGGGTGCTGGATCGCCAGCCGCAGCCCCGCCCCGGCGCCGAATGAGTACCCCATGACGTCGACGCTGTCATAGCCGAGCTTGGCGAGCA
>DATFSB010000258.1:0-9168 GCA_035262825.1 Gemmatimonadales bacterium
TCGGTCTCGAACGACGCCGCATACGCGGCCTCGCTCGCGGCGACGATGACGCCGGCCCTGGCGCACCACACGATTTCTCCACGGTTGCGCGTGTCATTCCCGGTCACCGAGAAGACCGACTTCCGGCTGTCGTACTCGCACCAGGTGCAGGCGCCCGACTTCAACACGCTGCTTTCGGGCACGAACAACGACCTGTCGTTCACGAACACGAACGACGCCTTCGGGCGCGACGTCGGATTCGGCAAGACGATCCAGTTCGAGTTCGGCGTGCGCCACGCGTTCAGCCCCGATCTGGTGCTCGACGTGGCCGCGTACAACAAAGACTTCGTGAACCAGCTGACCTACCGGATCGTGGCGTTCGACGACCCGGCGAATCCGGGCCGCACCCAGAACCTCAACATCCTGACCACCGCCGACTTCGGCTACGCGCGCGGCATCGACATCAAGCTCGACAAGCGCATCGGCACGTGGCTCGATTTCTCGGGCGGGTACACGTTCCAGGTCGCTCGCAGCACCGGCTCCGATCCGTTCTCGTACCTCAATACGTCGGCGCGCCAGATCTCCCAGGTCACGGGCGACCGGGTGCCGCCGCCGGAGCAGCCGTTGCCGACCAACGACAACCGCCAGCACAACTTCGTGGGCGCGCTGACGCTGAACGTGCCGTCGGACTGGCAGAAGGGCTCGACGGTCGGCGCGATCTTCTCGAACGTCGGCGTCTTCGCCACGTTCCGCGCGGTCAGCGGGCTGCCGTTCACGCGCCTCAACAACGTCGGCGGCGGGGCGACGGCGCCGCGCACCGGCTTCGGGCTCGAGGCCAACTCGGTCGAGCCGATCAACTCGTCGGTCATGCCGTGGACGAAGTTCGTCGACCTGCGGGTGAACAAGGCGTTCAAGCTCGCCCGAGTCGACGTGACGGCGTTCGGCGACGTTCGCAATCTGTTCAATTTCACGAACATCACCGGGCTCTACGCCGAGACCGACGACGTGACCAACGCGCTGTACCAGACCAACGTGCTCAGCCCGGAATTCGCGCAGCTGCGCATCGAGGCGCAACAGAACGGTCACTTGCTGTCGGGCGGCGCGATCGATCTCGTGCCGAGCTGCGGCTCGTGGAGTGGAACGACGGCGGGTCCGGTGGATTGCGTCGTGCTGCGTCAGGTGGAGGCCCGCTTCGGCAACGGCGACGGGGTCTACAGCCTGGACGAGCAGACCAAGGCACTCAACGCCTTCTACACGCGGTTCCTCGGCGCGCAGCGGTTCCACGGGGCGCCGCGGCAGGTCCGCGTCGGGGTCGAGCTGAACTTCTAGCGCATCGTTGACTTGTCGGGGCGGCGCCGCACCGCGGCGCCGCCCCCGTGTGGCTCACGAACGAGAGGGAACGATATGCGTCCAACCTGGTTTACTCGCGCAGGCCGTGCCGTCGTGGCGGCGGCGGTGCTGGCGGCCGCCGTCGGGGTCAGTCCGGCGTCGGCGAAGCCGGCGCCCGGCCGCCCCACCAAGCGGTCCGGCCTGAATCTCTTCGCACTCACGTTCGGCGTCATGAACGTGAACCGCATTTTCTGCGGCATCAACAACATCGGCGAGGTGTGCGTCGATCCCAACAACTCGCCCGTAGTGGGCGGCGGGTTCTGGCCGAAGGGCACACCCGACCAGTACATCTTCAACTCTGGTCTGCAGCTGGCCGGTACGATTCCCTCGAGCGCCGGATTCACCTGGGCGGGGGACACCGTGGGCGCGTTCTTCATGGACCCCCGCGGCGACCAGACCGAGGGCGACCCGATCACTCTGGTCTACAATTCGCTCGACGCGGGTGATGCCGCGGCGTGGCCGAACGGCGCCGTGGTGCGCGACACGGAGATCTACAACTCGGTGCTCATCAACCGGAACTCGGTCTCCCAGGAAGACCTGTGGGTGCGGACTTGGGACGGGAATCCGGCGTTCACTGGCAGCGCGCGGACGCATCCGATGGGGGTGTTGGTAGAGGAGCGGGGCCTGGCCTGGAATTATCCTAGTGGCAACCAGGACATCATCTATTTCGTCTACAACTTCTACAACGTGACCGCCAGGAATGCGGCGGTCTACAGTAACCTCGATCCGAATATCAAAGACGAGGTCGCTGCCATCGGGCAGCAATTCCAGGACCGCAATGAGGCGACGTTCGGGATCAATATTCCCGACGACGGCTACCCGATCACGAACATGTTCGCCGCCTTCTTCGCGGACATGGACGTCGGCGACGCCTCGCTCAACTACTCGACGCCGGTGATCCCCTTCGCGATGGGCGTCGCCTACAAGTCGAACTTCCTGGAGCCGAACTGGAACTTCCCGCCCGACATCTTCGGATCGCCGTTCGTGCCGTCGCCAGGGTTCATCGGCGTGAAGTACCTGCGCTCGCCGAAGGACACGGCCGGCAATCAGATCGGACTGACCGTGTTCTCGAACACGTTGAACTCGGCGTCGGGCTATCCCGACCCGGTCGGCGTGCGGCAGCTGTACCGCTACCTCTCGGGATCCTCGAATCCGAGCCAGGGCGACTTCCCCTGCACGTTTCAGGGACAGCAGGACGTGCTGCACTTCTGCTACGTGGCGCAGACGGCGGCCGACACGCGCTTCTTCCAGTCGTCGGGCCCCTTGACGCTGAACCCCGGCGAGAAGCAGACGATCGTGGTGGCGTACATCAACGCCGCGCCGACCGCCGCGGTGTCGCCGTTCATCGGCGGCGATTTCAAGCCTGGGATCCCGGCCTCGGGTGATTCGATCGGGCGCAACCCGGCTCTCGTGCGGCCGATCGAGCGCGCGATGGGGTGGCTGAGCCAGGCGGATCGCGACACCAACTTCACGATCTCGCAGGACGAGGTGCAGACGGTGCCGCGCTCATTGCTCAACAAGGCTCTGGTAGCGCAGGCGGTGTACGACAACAAGTTCCTGCTGCCGTTCGCCCCCGACGCACCGCCCTTCTTCCTCATCCCCGGAAATAACCAGGTGACCGTGGTGTGGCAGAAGAGTAAGTCGGAAGATCCGGTCGCCGGTGGCGATCCCTTCTTCGCGATTGCCTCTGATCCGACGTCGGTGCTGTATGATCCGAACTTCCGGAAGTTCGACGTCGAGGGATACCGGATCTACCGCGGCCGGACGACGGGCGCCCTGTCGCTGGTCGCGCAGTTCGATTACTCCGGTACGTCGCTCACCGACTTCACGGGCGCGTTCGCCTACTCCGAAGATCTGGACGGCGACGGCAAGAGCGAGTGTGCACCCGAGCTGGGCATTCAGGACGACTGCCCGGTGACCTTCGATACGGCGCCGCCATACACGACGAGCGTCGATCACCCGCTGACGGGCAACGTGGTGCAGATCCCTGCCGGCGGCCGAGTGGTCCTGGCGGATTCGAGCGTCCTCATCCTGCAGGCCGACACCGCCGTCACCGGCCTGGCTTCCGGCTTCCCGGAGTTGAGCGACAACGGCGTGAACTTCGCGTATGTCGATCTCGGGGTGCGGAACTCGTTCACCTATTTCTATGCCGTGACGGCGTTCGACCTGAATTCGCTGAAGTCCGGGCCGACGTCGATCGAATCGGCGCGCATCACCAAGGCCGTGACACCGCGGGCGCCGTCGGCGCAGGTGGTGTCGGGCCAGCTGTCTGCCCTGAAGCTCGTGGGCCAGGACGGCGTGACGCTGAATCCGGACGCGCCCCTCCCGACGCTTGACGCGACGACGGGCGAGTTCTCCGGTGCGGCGCCACCGACCAACGGGACCTCGCTTGGGTTGGCCGCGTTCCTCCCGGAAGTGCTCGATACGGGATCGCTGACGCTCATCGTCGATTCGATTGTCCCAGGCTACGTCAGTATCGACTTTGCCCCGTCCGTTCCGCTGACCTACTACCTCAGCGTGGAGACGCCGGGGGGGACGCAGCATGTCGTGATCCCGGTTCAACAGGACCTGAGCTCCGTCAACACGTCTGCGACGGTCGGGTTCCCTGCATTGTTCGCCGTGCAGAGCAAGGCGACGGTGTTCGGTGGCGATTCGACGTTCCAGATCAACGGTAGCGGGGGCGTTACCATCCCCGGAACGTGGCGCATAACGGGCTGGGGTCGCGGCTCGATCAACGGCGACCCCGCTAGCTCGGATTTCAACGGGCCGCGTTGGTGGCAAGGGGCGCCCAATGAGAACACCCCAAACCCGAACTCGAAACTGTGCTCGCCGGCAGCCGGTGCCTGCGTCGAGGCGGATTTGAGTCTCAACGCCGGGTCGCTGGCCGACCTGACCGGGCTGTTCCATGTGCAGGGGTATTCGACGGTGAACAGCAATCCGACGCGGGATATGGAATCGATGACGTCGGGCGTCGCGCGGGCGGCCGATTTCGACGTGTACTGGGGTGCGGCGGGTGCGATCGACTCGGTGCACGACGCGACGCACCATGTCACGGTGCCGTTCAGCGACAAGATTCGGGCGTCGTGGGGCCTGCTCACTGCAGCGTCCTTCGCCGGTGTGACGGGGGCGCCGGACAGCAGCAATGCGCTCCTGACGTGGACCGACATTTTCTGTGCGGCACCCGCGACACCGATGTTCAACAAATGCGGGGCCACCGCCGCACCGTTCATGAACGCAGCGACGCTCAGCCCGATCGCGATCACCGCCTCGACGTTCGCGAATGCGAAGACCATCACGACGGCGACCGGGAACGGGTTCATCTTCTACCTCAATGGCCACTTCTTCCTGATGCAGGCGGCGGCGTTGCCGGCGACTGGCACGGTGTGGCATGCCCGCTTCTACTCGGGCGCAATTACGGGGTCGTCTGGCTCGTACGCGTTCACCGACGCCGTGCGGCCGCCAGCAGTCCCCGGCCTGCGGATTTCGGCGTCGTTCACAGGAACGACTCTGGATCCGACCAAGACCACGACGGCGTCGTTGGCCAATGTCCACACCGTTCCGGATCCGTACTACGTCACGAATGCCCTCGAGGCGACGGCCAATACGAAGATCCTGAAATTCGTGAACCTGCCCGCGCAGGCGATTATCCGGATCTACTCGCTCTCCGGGATTCTGGTGCAGGTGATCACACACAATGATCCGAGCGGCGGTGGCGAAGCGACCTGGAACCTCCGCAACCGGAACAACCAGTTCGTGGCGAGCGGCGTGTACTTCTACCACGTCGAGACTCCGGACAACAAGACAAAAGTTGGCCGGTTCACCGTCGTCAACTTCGCGCCGTGAGGAGACCGACTACCATGACGAAGAACCTGCATCGCGTGCTCGGCACGCTCATGGGCCTGGCGGCGCTGACCAGCGTGCCCGTCTGGGCTCAAACGCCCACGCAGGACAACACCGGCTACGGCGGCACCGCGGGAGAGTTCCTGCTCCTGGGCGCCGGCGCCCGCGGGGCGGCACTGGGCGGGGCGTTTGCGGCCCTGACTCAGGACGTCACCTCGCTCTATTACAACCCCGCCGGCCTGGCCCAGATGGCCCGGCCGGGCGCGATGGTGTCGACGTACAGTTACGTCGCCAACACGCGCTATAGCTGGGTGGGGATCGGCCTGCCGATGTCCGGCGGCGCGCGCGCGTTCGGCGTGTCCGTCGGCACGTTCGGCTTCTCCGACCAGCCGGTGTACACGCTGGAGGATCCGGATGGCACGGGGGAAACGTACTCCGTGGCCGAGACGTTCATCGGCGCGACGTACAGCCAGAACTTCTCCGACCGGTTCTCCGCGGGGTTCACGGCAAAGATGATTTCCGATCACCTGGGGTCGACGAGCGCCACCGGCTTCGCGATCGACTTCGGGACCAACTTCCACGCGATGGTGGGTGACCGGCCGATCCGGGCCGCGTTCATCATCGACAACCTGGGGTCGAACCTGCGTCACGACGGCTCGGCGCTGGAAAGCGGCGTCGCCCGGACCCCACCGCTCGGGACGGTCAACATTCCGCAGGAGCTGCAGCCCTCGCGCCTACGCACGTCCGGGTGGGGGTTGCCGGTGCAGTTCCGCGTCGGCGTCGCGCTCGACGTCCTCAACCAGGGGATGAACCGCGTCTCCGTGCTGGGTGAGTTTACCCAGCCGATCAACACGAAGCCCGGCGGTGGCGCCGGCCTCGAGTGGGCGCTCACCAACGTCGGCAACTCCGGCTTCTCCCTGGCGGCGCGCGGCAGCTACACGCTGCAGCCGGACAACAAGCTGGATCCGGGCAACGGCGCGGGGTTCACGACGTCAGTCAGCACGTCGAGCCTGTCGAGCGACGGCGTGGCCCTGGGCGGCGGATTGGCCTATGGCCGCGGCAACTGGCATCTCGGATTCGATTACGCCTATCGCAATCTCGGCGCGCTCGGCGGCACGAATTTCCTGAGCTTTAGCGTCAGCTGGTAGCCGAGGCAGGGCAGCGACAAATGAAGCAGGCAGCACACATCGCGCTGGCACTCACGGCCGTCGTGGCCGTGGGTGCCGGCCGGTCGCCGCAGGGCGACGCAGGACTGGCCGTGAGCCTCGTCCGGTCGTTCCGGCCGGCGTCGACGCAAACGGTGGTCGACGTCTTTTGCCGCATTCCGTTGCAGCTCGTCAGCCCGATCGGCACGTCGCGCAGCGGCGCCTACCGCTTCAACGTGTCAGTGCGCGATTCGACGGGGTTGGCACTGGTGTCGCAATCGTGGCAGACGCCCGTGCGCGCGGAGGTGTTGCGCTCGCGCGGGGCGTCGACGTCCGAGCACCTGGCCTTCGCCGCGCGCGCCGGCCGCTACAGTATCGAAGTCAGCGTCACCGATTCGGCGACGGGGCGGATTTCCCGGGCCCAGGCGACGGCCGTCGCGTTCGCCGTGGCGCCGGGCGGGTCCGATCTGCTGCTCGCCAGTGGCGTGCGGCAGGCGGCGACGCCCGGGGATACGGTGAGTCGCGGAGAGGAAATCCGGCGCGGGTCGCTGTTTCTGGCGACTTCTGGATTGCCGGTGCTGACGCCGTCGTCGTCGAAGCTGGCGTACTATCTCGAGCTGTACCCGTCGCGGGCTGAGAGCGTGGCGGTGGGTGTCCGGGTGCTGAGCGACTCGGGCAAGCAGGTGGTCGCCGCGGCACCCGTTCCCGTCACGATCGGAGCGGGCGGGGGGTTCGCCAACGGAGTACTCGACCTCGCGGGACTGCCGCCGGGGCGGTACCGTTTCGAGGTCGCCGCCGCAGGTCCGGATTCCCAGGTGGTGCGCAGCGCGACGTTCGGGATGACGGGGTTCGAGACGATTGCCGAGGCGGCCGCTATCGTCAACGCGTCGGGCGCGTGGCCCGAAGAGTTGTCGGAAGCTCAGTTGGATTCGGCGTACGAGCCCCTGGTTTACCTGATGACGGCGGAGGAGCAAGGGCTGTACTCGGGTCTGTCCGTCGATGGGAAGCGAAAGTGGCTGCAGCAATTCTGGGCGCGGCGCGATCCGACGCCCGGCACGACGCGCAACGAGGATCGCGAGCGCTTCTACGCGGCGATCGTGGAGTCGGACCGGCGCTATCGCGAGGGAGGGGCGTCGGCGATTCCCGGCTGGCGCACCGATCGCGGGCGCATCTTCATCAAGTACGGAGCGCCCGACGAGATTCTCGAGCGCAAGGTGGCCACGGGCGCGATGCCGTACGAGATCTGGAAGTACACGCGGCAGCGCAGCCTGAAATACGTCTTTATGGATCTGACCCGGTTCGGCAATTACCAGCTGATCTATACGGACGACCGGCGCGAGCGCAGTCGTCCCGACTGGCAGGAGCTCCTGGGCGCCGACGGGTTGAAGGATCTGCAAGAGAACAACTGAGGGTCGGGGAGCCACGTCGAGACCTACACGTGAGGACCGCATGAACGCACGGATTGTTGGAATGTTCGGAATCGCCGCACTGGTGGCGGGAGCGGCGCTGAGCTGTAAGAGCGACCCGACCGCCGATGGCGCCGGCACGCCGAGCCGGGTGCTGGTGAACTTCAAGAGTTTCACGATGGATGTGGGCGCGGCGGACACGATCGTCGCCCAGGTGCTCGACATCCGCAGCACGCCGCTGCAGCAGGCGATCACGTTCACGGCGTGCGACCCGTCGGTGACGGTGGCGGTGGATCCCGGGTACAATCCGCACCCGCCGCTCTCGGCGCGGGCGATCATCACGGCAGTGGGCCCGAACGCCACCTGCGTCGTGGCCTCGTCGAGCGGGGCGACGCCGGATACGACGTCACTCCTGGTCCTGCCGGTTAGCTTTGCCGGCACCGTTTCGCCCGCGACTCAGGCCGGCGGCGACACGCTCACGGTTTCTTCCACTGCAGTGCTCAAGTTCACATCTTCCACCGGTGTCACCTTCGGTGGAGGTCATGATGGTGTTGTGGTGAGCCAAACCGCGGACCAGTTGAAGGTGCTCGTGCCCTTCAGCGATCCCGGTGCCCTGACGTTCACCAACATTGGCCTCACCTATCTGCCGGGCACGACCGTCTCGCTCCCCGGAGCCACGCCTTTCACTCAGACAGGCGACCTCTGGACATCGGCCACCGACTGGCAAACCGCTCCTGATATCAGCGGAATCCTGCCTGGCAGTGGCGGGAGCAGTGCGTTTCTCGTGACTGATCCGAGCGTGGATAACTCAACGGTGTGTCCGGAAGCCGCCCTGGGTTTCGGCTCATCTGGTCCCTGCCTGATGTTCAAGTTCACACTGGCCGACACGGCGACGTTCAAGTTCACCACGAGTTGGGAGGGTGCTGCCGCAGCGCCCGACGTCGACATCTACGCCTGCGGAGACAGCACTGTTGCGAACTTCGGCTCGGCCTGTTTCGAGGACGGTGGAAACGGGGCCACTAGCTCACTGCCGCAGAGCACCGGAAACTTCCAGTACGCTGCGGGGACGCACTGGTTTGTGATTGAGGTATACGACAACAGTTCGCCGACCAAGAATATCTGGACGACGATTACGCGCCCGTAGTCGGAGTCACTGAAATTAGGCAAAGGCCCCGGATGATCCGGGGCCTTTTGCTTGCAAGTACTGCTACCTCGTGTCCGAGTGTAGTGCTGTGTACGCCACAGTGCCCCACAACGCTCCTCCAACTGCAACGTGGCCCACCTGCAGAAGCTGCGGGAGGGAATGTGTCACCATCACCGCCGCGATCGCGATCTGCAGCGTGGCGACACCGAGGACGATGAACGCGGAGCGCCGGCACGTCGCCAATGCCCACGCGAGCAGATAGGCG